>JAGHAG010000098.1 GCA_021161625.1 Elusimicrobiota bacterium | reverse complement strand
GAATTTAAAAGAGAAAAACTTATAAATTTTTACTGCCTCTTTAAGAATATATTTAGCAAGAAAATTTGTATAGGCATTATTGTTTACATCTGGATGAAACTCATCAGGCCCCATAACCCTTTTTATCTCATAAAATTTTCTTTTTCTATTGTATTCAAGTCGAGAATTCCAGAATCTTGCAATCTCAAAAAGAAGTTCAAGTCCATATTTGAGCATAAAATCAAAATCCTGAGTCATTCTGAAATAAAGAATTAAAGCATAACCTATATCTGCTGTTACATGATGCTCCTGCTTGTGAGTGAGAATTCTTATGATTCTTCCATCAAAATCCCTGCTCCATGCAGGAGTTGTCTCATCTCCTGTAAAAGCACTCTCCCAGGGGAACATCGCTCCTTCATAAGCATTTCTTTTTGCAATTTCTTTTGCCTTCTCTAACCTCTTTACTCTGTAAAGTAACAGATTTTTTGCTATATCAGGAAATAAATATACAAAAAATGGAAAAATGAATATCTCTGTATCCCAGAAAATATGACCTCTATATCCTTCACCAGAGACACCCCTTGCAGGAATACTTGCGTCAATCTCTTTTCTTGGTGCAGAATTTATTAAGTGATAAATATTAAATCTTAAACCCCTCTCAATATCTCTGTCTCCTCTTATCTTTATATCTGCTATTTCCCATTTCTTTTGCCAGATTTTAAATGATTCATCAAATAATTTATCAAGGTTTTTGTGAATTTCTTTTTTTAATCTATTAAAAACACTCCTTTTTATATATGTCGTCTTATTTACAAATTCGGATGAAAATCTTTCAAGCCAGAAATAATTATAAATCCTTAAAACCTCTTTTCTCTTCAGTTTAATTGAAATCTGTCTTTTTGCTGTAAAATAATGCCCTTTTCCTTTTACAACCTTTTTTGTATGTCCATAGGCAAGAACAAATTCTCTTTCAAGTGTTTTTGTGAGGAGAATATTAATCTTATCCTTTTTCTCAAAATCAAGTATATGATAGTGAATCTTTTTCCCCTCTGTAAGCATTCCAAGATTATAAGCATTTGTATCTATTGAAGAATCAATGTGTATAATTCCAGAGGAATCAGGAAGTTGTATCTCAAGAACAACAACAAGAAGATGAGGATTTTTCATTGAAAGAAATCTCAAAGATGAAAGGATTATTCTCTTTTTAAAAGAGGAAAGAAACTCTGTTTTTCTGTATAAAATTCCTTTTTTTATATCAAGAATTCTTCTATGACTTATGACATCCATATTTTCAACAGAAACCTTTTCTCCTCCATAAAAAATATTAAAATTTATTGGATTTGGGGCATTTACAATTTCAGGAACATGTGTTCCAACTCCATCATAAACTCCAATAAAATATGTTCCAGGATGCGAGAATGTTGGATTCTCATCAAGAACACCTCTTATTCCAAGATATCCATTTCCAAGAGTAAAGATTGTCTCATAAAATAACACTTTATCTCTATCCCATTCCCTTTCAAACACAAGATTTGCCGGCTCTGAAAGATAGTCAAAGAATGTTTTTTCCATCATCTCTTAAAAATCTCCTTCAATTTTTTTAAGTCAATTTCAGAAAGGTCACTTATTATAAAATCTGCCTCTTTTAATCTAAGAGGATTATTATATCTATCAACTCCTATACAGAAACATCCGGCATTTTTTGCTGCTCTAACACCAAGAATTGCATCTTCAAATACAACAACCTCGTCATTTTTTAGTTTAAGTTTTTCTAAGATTTTGGAAATAATTTCAGGGTCTGGTTTTCCCTTTGTTATATCATTTCCATTCACCTCTGCATCAAGCATGTCATAAATTCCAATCTTTTTAAGAATAAACGGAGAATTTTTACTTGATGAAAGGACGGATATTTTAATTCCATTTTCCTTTAACTCTTTCATGAATTCCATTGTTGATTCAAAGGTAGGTATTTTCTCTTTTTCAATAAACTCTCTAAAATACCTCTGTTTCTCCTCTGCTGCCTCATTTATTACACTCTCAGGATAATTCTTCATTATTGCCCTGCACCCCTCAATTCTCGGAATTCCGTCAACATATTTTTTATAATCTTCAAAGGTAAACTTTATTCCATACTCAGAAAACATCTTTTTCCATGCTTTAAAGTGTATTGGAACAGTATTTACTATAATCCCATCTAAATCAAATATTACCCCTTTTAATATTCTCATAAATTTCTATCTAACCCTTCCTCTTCTTCATCATTTTATAGATTTTCTCCTTTATCTCTTATTGCCTCTTTCTCTCTCAATCCTTTAAAATTAACATTTCCGCTATTTTTTACCCTCAATTTTTTCCATCCTGCCATTTTTTGCCATCTCTGGTTAAACGTTTAACCAAGGATGGTTCAGTTTTATTTGATATTTTTATGTTCGGAAATTTTATCAACATCCCTTCAAATTTCACCATAAAATCCCCTAATTAAAACGTTTAACCTAAGGGGTGGACTATATTTTGATTTTTTTAAACTGGCAGTTTTCAACATCGTACTTAAGCAATTCCTTTAAAGGTTTTTTCTCAAGAATGCATCCAGAAACAGCAATTGCGCCCTTGTGCGAGACAATTAGAATCCTTTCACCCTTCCTTTTCCAGAAGACCTCATTAAAGAAAGAAGCAACTCTTTTCCTAAAATCTTTCCATGTTTCACCGCCCTCAGGTATAACTTCCCAGGGCGTCTTTTTCCATCTTTTGAATTTTTCGGGTTCCCTCTTTAAGATGTCTTTTTCTCTCTGTCCTGCCCACTTCCCATGATTTATTTCAACCAGCCGTTCATCAACGATTGGTTCAATACCAAATTCTTTTGCAATGATTTGAGCAGTTTGTCTTGCTCTTCTTAGGGGTGAAGTATAGATTGCAGTTATAATTTCTTTTTTTAATTTCTTTGCAATTTTGTTTGCTTCAGAAATCCCCTTCTGATTTAGTGGAATATCATTTCTTGACTGAATTCTCAACTCCTTATTCCAGTTTGTCTCACCGTGCCTTAAAAGTATAAATTCAGTTCTTTTTGCAATTTTTTCAACAGGAGGGAAAAAGAACTGAGAGATTTTTTGCTTTTTTCCTGAAATTGCATCATAGTATTCGTCAAATTTTTCTCTGACAGAAATTATGCCGTGTTTTGAGGAATGATGCAGAAATGCCTGAAGAACCTCAAATCCCATTCTTCCAAGTGAATGTAGGGACTGATTTTTGTGAATTCGCATTCCGCAGTCAACCTGTGCAAAAGCTTTTGGACCAAAATGAAGAAGAATTTCAAGCAGAAATGATATTTCAACCCCGTAGCCCGAGGCAAGAGAGAGTTTTCTGAAACATTGTCTTGTTATTGAATACTCACCTGAAAGAGGTTGTTTTATGCTGCAGAGGCATGGGAAGAATGTGTTTAAAAGAGGTCTTGCAAGTATTTCTGTAACCCTTCCACCTTCTCCTTTTTTTATTTTTTTGCCCCTCAAAAGGGGCCTTGTGTAAAATGCCTTTACATATTTTGTTTTTTCATTCAGAAAAATTGGAATAAAAGTATTTGTTACAAATTTTTCTGAAAAATTGAATATATCCCCATCAACAAAACTCATAATATCACCTGTTGTAACAAAATAACTCTTGTAGATTGCGTTTCCTTTACCGCTAAAATTACCTATCTGGGGAAGTATGTTTTTATCCACATAGACCTTTGCACCCTGTTTTTCAGCAAATTCTCTTGTCCTATCCTGAGAATTCCCGTCAATTACAACTATTTCATCTATGAGTCCTTTTTCAAGGAGTTTTTCTCTTAAAATCTGAACGGTTTTTCCAATTGTTTTTTCTTCATTTTTTACAGGAATGATTACGCTGATTTTCTTTTTACCCTTTAATTTACCAATATCCCGGGGAAATTTTTTGCCATCAAATGTTTTCATCTTCAGCTCCTTTTTAAAAATTCTCTTGCCAGAGCAAGATAACTCTCAGCCCCTTTTGAACCTTTGTCATATTCAAATATGTCCTTACCAAAACTCGGTGCCTCTGCAAGACGAACATTTCTCGGGATAAAGGTTTTAAAGAGCTTTTCGCCAAAGAATTTTTTAATTTCCTCTGCAACCTGGTTTGAAAGGTTCAATCTTGTATCAAACATGGTAAGCACAACCCCTTTGATATAGAGATTTTCATTAAAAGAATCTCTTGCGTATTTTAAGGTTGTAAGAAGCTTGCCAAGACCCTCAAGAGCAAAAAATTCGCACTGAAGCGGAATAAGGACGCTGTTTGCACAGCACAGAGCATTTATTGTGAGAAGTCCAAGCGATGGTGGACAGTCAACAAAGATGTAATCATAGTTGGCTTTAATATTTTGAAGCGCATTTTTTAAACGAAATTCCCGATTTTCAAGGTTCACAAGTTCTATTTCAGCACCTGTGAGGTCTGTTGTTGATGGCACAAAATCAGGTTTTTTTTCTTTTTTTAAGATGATTCCATTTAGGTTTTCTTCAAGAAGCCCGTTGTAAATTGTCTTTTGAGGATTTTCAATCCCCATTGCTGAGGTGCAGTTCGCCTGAGGGTCCATGTCTATTAAAAGAATTTTTTTTCTGAAAAAAACAAGGGCTTTTGCAAGATTAACTGCTGTGGTTGTTTTTCCCACTCCGCCTTTTTGATTTGCAATAGCAATTACTTCGCCCATTTCAGAATATACCCCAGAGGACATTTTTTCACCTCAGCAGGTTCAATTTTAAACTTTTTATTGTTTTTTTTGACAAAATAAAGGGCATCCCCCCCTTTTTTTAAAAGTTTTAAGGCATATTCAGGAAATTTCAGCCCAAAAGCCCGGGATGTTACAAAGTTAAAACTTGAGTTTGCATTTATAACCTGTCTTACATCCTGATTTAAAACAGAAATTTTTTTGAGTTTCAGAAGATGGATGGTTTTTTTTAGAAAATGTGCTTTTTTTCTGTTAGATTCTATAAGCAGCATTTCTGATTCAGGCAGCAGAATTTTTATAACAATTCCCGGGATACCACCACCAGAACCAATATCGCATATCTGATATGCAGGTGCGGTATTTTTTATTTCTTTTACAAAATAGGTTGAAACTTCCCAGACCTCTTTTTCCAAATCCTTCTCATCAAAGGAGTGGAGATTAAAAAAATTTGACCATTTTTTTAATTCATCCAAATAAATGAGAACTTTTGGATGGATTTTTTCACAGAGTTTCATAAAAGCCTTTTTAGAAAAGTTTTTGCTTTTTTGTGTTTTATTTTTTTCTTTAATTCCTCAAGTTTTAAGAGTGCAATTTGCCTTCCTTTTTCAATACAGAATTCCCATTTATTAAAATCAGACCAGTTTATATCACCAACATCAGGCCTTAAAACAAAATCTGCTTTTTGAACCTCAATGTCAGAGAGGCGGTGGGAAGCAATTTCATCTGCTCTTTTAAGAATTTCAACCCCGTTTTTAAATTCTTTCTGCTTTTTCTCATTGCTTCTTACATCAAAGGCAATTACAAAATCGCACCTTTCCTTTAGGGGGCTTACAGGCACTGACATAATAATACCGCCGTCTATCAAAAGAGTTTCATCAATTTTTACAGGGGGGAAGTATCCCTGCACAGAAGATGAGGCAAGAACCGCCCTTCTTAAATTTCCATCCCAGAAGCACTTTACTGTGGCATTTTCTATGTCTGTTGCAACAGCACAAAAAGGTATTTTGAGCTCAGAGAAGTTTTGAGGCACCGGTATATAGGAATAAAATTTTTCTATCTGGGATTCAGTAAAAACAGAAGTTTTTTGAGCAGTCCTGTTTATAAGAAAGAACTGCATTGCATTTGAAAGCAATCTCCCAAATGGTTTTTCTTTAAGAAGTTTTGAGGTTATTTCCATAATCTGACCCGGAATTTTGCTTTTAAAGAATCTTTCTACTTCAATTCTTACCTGGGTTGAGTCCATAAAACAGGCATAGAGTGCGCCCATTAAAGCACCCATGCTTGTGCCTGCTATTGCATCAGGATAAATTCCATTTTTTTCCAGAACAGATATTATTCCAAGGTGTGCAAACCCTCTCACCCCCCCACCACCAAAAGCAAAACCTATTTTAAATTTTCTCATAATGAATAGGTTTCCTTCATTTTTTTATACCTTGCATAAGTATGTGGAGACCATTCCGAAATATTCACTTTGTCCAATAAAGGAATAAGAACTTTTTTTAATGACCGTCCTCTTACCATCCATTGGTAATAATGTCTGTTAGAATGGTGATAAGGCCCATAGAGTTTAGAGCCAGGGATTAATTTTAAAAGTTTTTCAAAAAGTTTTTTTTCCCTTACATGCATTCTCAATGTAACCTGAGCTTTTATCCTATCACCCCCGAAGTGTCCTTCCCCGATGAGGATACCTACAAGTATTCCCAGTTCGTATTCAGTTATTTGTGTTTCACCGTAATGTTTTTCGTGAAACATTTATTGTGCCTCCTCTTTCATCAACGCCTTTTTTCTTTTTCATATGCTAAGATACTAAAAAAAATTAAAAAAGACAATCATCGCCTGACACTTTTTCAGTTCTACAGGATTGCAGTAGAAAGAAAGGAAACAAATGCAAAATGAAAAAATCAAAATTAAAAAGTGATTAAGTGATATGGAGATAAGTAACCGAATGACAAATTAAAAATGACAAATGACAAATTTAAAATTTACAATTTGCAATTTACAATATCGCGGAGCGATTAGTTTTGAACATAGGAATTTTTGTAATTAATTTAGAATTTGTGAATGGTAGTGGGTAAATCACCACGCGACTGCAATGTTTCCCGTGAAACATCATGAGATTTTTAAGCATTGGAGAATTTCTTGAGATATTGCATTTGCTTCAATTTCAATGACAGAACCGTTTGGCAAGAAAGCCCGAACAACCCCTTTTCCTTGTTTTGCCTTACCATACCTAAGAATTATTGATGAAGCAGTTTTTATAATCCCCTGCCAGAGTTCTGGAGGGGGATTTTTCAGGAGAAGTCCTGTTGCTGAAGGAAAATCCCTTGCCTCAAACAGTGTGTATTTGCCTTTGTATTTTTTCAGAAACACACACTCCCCCTCATTCCTCCCCACGATAAAATGTTCTCCTTCTATCCTGAAATGCCTTCCTGTTTTCAATAAAGGGATGTTTTGCATTGTAAATTCATTGTGGAGTATGGCATCTTTAAATCTTTTTGAAAGAACAGGGTCAGTTAAAAGGCATCCGCCAGCAGGACAGGCATAACTTTGTATGTTATATTTTTTTGCAAGTTCAAATTGTCTTTTTCTTGTCCTTCCCTTTATGTCAAGCAGTTTTTCTCTTTCAACCCATGCCTGTTTTTCAGCAAGGGTTGGGGGAAAGAATTTTGCACTCAGAGGTCTTAAAACAAGCCCGCAGACCCCTGCTTCTTCTTCAATTGTTTTCAGGGCTTTAAGATTCTGGGACATTGGTCTCTGACCGAGCACCTCGCCTGTTATGAGAAATTTTGCACCTATCTCTTCCATAAATTCCTTTGCTTTTTTAAAAAGGAGTATTCTGCAATCAATGCATGGATTTATACCTTTTCCCCAGCCGTGTTTTGGGTGTTTTACAATTTCAAGATATTCATCTTTTAAACTGAACAATTTTATTGGAATTGAAAGAGATTTTGCAATCTCAATAGCAGAATTGCAACTAAAGAAAGGGGTTGTTGCATGAAAAGCATAGACATCAATTCCCTGATTTTGAAGTATTTTTCCTGCAAGGATAGAGTCAAGTCCACCTGAGAGAAGCAAAACTGCTTTTATACCTTTTTTCATATTCATGCATCCCGCCATTTTTCACTCTCATTTTTTTGTCATTTATAATTTTCTGCATATTTTTTTATTCCTCCCTCAAAAGGGCGGCCCTGTGGGCATCCCGCTCTTTTTAAAGAGCGGGATGGGTTAACCTTTTCTCTCATACATATAGAGGACGGGGCTGCCCGAAGAGTGAATAATCCAGGTTAATTTTATCCAAATCTCCCTCTGTTTTCAAGTATCCGCAGTGTCTCAAGAAAAATCTAAGCGAAATAGAGTAAAATTTACCATCTCCAGACTGGAAAACTTTTGAAATTCGTGGAATAAATTCTGACAATGGGCATGAGTTTATTAACCCCGTTAGATAATTTCATATCAACGGGGTTAATCATATTTTTTACAGATACTGCAACCAGGAAAAAATAACATTCACCCGTTCCCGTCATTCAAATAAAAATGACAATTGCCATGTAGAGCAAAAGAATTATTCAATTGTCAGAAGAGAAATCGG
>JAGHAG010000129.1 GCA_021161625.1 Elusimicrobiota bacterium | reverse complement strand
ATTATTGGGTTCAGAAAAGCAGAAAAGTTTTATTTTCAAAAGAAATAAAGTGATATGGAGACAAGAAAATAAAGTGACAAGGAAAAAAGTGGATAGAGGACAGAGGATAGAGGATAGAGGAAAGAAATGTTAAATTACAAATTCCAAATCCCAAATTCCAAATAGCAAACCACAGCCCATCTCCAGATGGGCTGGGCCCCGCCCTTTTGAAAAAGGGCGGTGGTTCCAAACAATATCAAAATACCAATGTTCTAAATTCCAAACAGTTTAGGTTATTGGGATTTAGGATTTAGGATTTATTTGGTGCTTGGTGCTTGTAATTTGGAATTTATTTATCAGTGGTTCTGCTCACAGCTTACCGCTCACCATTTACTTTTAACTTTTAACTGTTTCCTCGTTACTCATTACTTATCCCTCATTTGTTTGTGCTCACCAGAAACAAATATGTGTTTTCTTTGACTTTACAGGGGTTATTTATTAATTTATAGGAAAAAAGGGGGGAGTTATGGCAAAAGGAGAAAAAGAAAAAAATCTGGAAGTAGCAATTTCAGAAATTGAAAAAAAATTTGGCAAAGGTGCAATTATGAAACTTGGAGACCAGAGATTTCTTGGAAAAGTTGAAGCAATTGAAACAGGAGCCCTTGCTCTTGATATTGCTCTTGGAATTGGTGGTATTCCCAGAGGAAGAATTACAGAAATTTTTGGACCTGAAGGCGGTGGAAAGACAACCCTTGCTCTTCAGATTATTGCAAATGTTCAGAAGAAGGGCGGCATAGCTGCATTCATAGATGCAGAACACGCAATGGACCCCGACTATGCGCAGAAAATAGGCGTTGACATAAAGGCGCTTTATGTGGCACAGCCTGATTCCGGAGAACAGGCTCTTCAAATTTGCGACACGCTGATAAGAAGCGGTTCTGTTGATGTGATTGTTGTTGATTCAGTTGCTGCTCTTGTTCCAAAGGCAGAACTGGAAGGTGAAATTGGAGAGCCAACAGTTGGGCTTCAGGCAAGATTGATGTCGCAGAGTTTGAGACGTCTTGCCTCAGCAATATCCAAATCCCGAACAGCGGCAATTTTCATAAATCAGATAAGAGAAAAAATTGGTATGGGATTTAGTTTTGGAAGTGGCGAAACCACCCCCGGCGGAAGGGCCCTGAAATTTTATTCCTCCGTAAGAATTGACATAAGAAGAGTTGGTTCAATAAAAGTGAAAAATGAAGTTGTTGGTGCAAGAGTGAAATGCAAAATTGCTAAAAACAAAGTGGCACCTCCTTTTAAAATCTGTGAATTTGATATTTATTTTGGAAAAGGAATTGTCAGAGAGTCCTCAATTTTAGATGTTGCAATTGATTTGAGCCTTGTTAAAAAGACAGGCAATACCTATTATTACAAAGACCAGAAACTGGGAGTGGGAAGGGAAGATTCAATTCAGAATTTAATTGCAAACTCTGAACTTTCAAAACAAATAGAAAAAGAAATCAGGCAGAGAGTTTTTACTCCACAAAAAAAGTAATTTTTTAATGCCCTCACAGATTTTAGAGGATTTTAAGAATTACTGTCTGGTTGAAAAAGGGCTTTCTCCTCTTACAATTTCTGCATATAGTACAGATATTCATAATTTTTTAGATAAGATAAAAAAGCCTCTGCCTTCTGTATCTGTGAGTGCTGTTTCTCAATATCTTAGGAATTTAAGAAAAAAAGTTTCCTCAAGAACCCTTGCAAGAAAAATCTGCTCTTTAAGGTGTTTCTGGAATTTTTTAATTGAAGAAGGAATTGTGCAGAAGAATATCCTTTCTGCAATTCAGTCTCCCCGTATTGAGAAATATCTTCCAGATGTTTTAAGTGTTTTAGAAGTTGAAAGAATTTTATCCTCAATAAAAACAGAAAAAGCAAAAGGAATAAGAAATCTTGCAATGCTGGAAATTCTTTACGGAAGCGGACTGAGAATAAGCGAACTTATAAACCTGAGGGTGAAGGATTTGAATCTCTCTGCAGGGTTTCTCAAATGCCTTGGAAAAAGAGGAAAAGAAAGAATTGTCCCTTTGAGCAAAACCTCCATTGAGGTGATAAAAAAATATCTTGAAAGGGTAAATTTGAGGGATGAGGATATTCTTTTTCCAAATCCTTCTGGCAAAAAATTCAGCAGAATGGGGGTATTTAAAATAATAAAAAAAATTGTAAAAAGTGCGGGGGTAAGCGGAAAAATTACTCCCCACACTTTCAGACACTCTTTTGCGACACACCTTCTTCAAAATGGTGCGGATTTGAGGATTATTCAGGAACTTTTAGGTCATGCAAAAATTTCAACAACACAGATTTACACGCACATCTCAAGGAAAAAATTAAAACAGATTTATCAAAAATTTCATCCAAGAGCGTAAGTTAACCCCGCCCTCTATGCATGAGAAAAAAGGTTAAAGCAGTATGAAATTGCTTGAAGAAAGGTTAAGATGGGTTAAGATTATACTGCTTAGAGGGCGGGGTTAAATGTGAAATAAAATTTCAATTATATCACCATCCTGAACTTTATAATCCTTTGAAACAGTTTTTAAAAATCCTTTTTCTTTTGCTTCGTGCAGGTTGTGGCAATTTACAAAATCCTTAAAATTGACAACCTCTGCCCTTATAAATCCTCTTGCAAGGTCTGTATGGATTTTTGAAGCGCACTCAATGATGCTTTCACCCCTTTTAAAAAGCCAAACTTTTATCTCCTTTTTTGCTGTTGTGTAAAAAAATCCCAAATTTGCCTTTGCTATTGTTTTTTTTATTGCATCCTCGGGGGCATCTATTTCATCTATCAGGGCAACGGGCTTTAAGGTTAATGGAGATATATTTGTAAGATATTTTTTTTCCTCCTCAGAAAAACTTTCATCACAGAGGATTTTTTCACTTTCAAGAAGTTGCAGGCATTTTTCAAGAATCTTTTTTTGCTGTGGTTCAGAATTTTCTCTCACCTTTTCCAGTTTTTCCATGTCCTGTATAATAAGTTCCAGAAGCCCTTCTTTTGAGGCAGCAATTACACTCACGTTCTCAAAGTTGTCCGTAAATTCAAAAAAATAGGGAGAAACTTTTTTTTCTGGAAATTTTTCTGAAATTTTCAAAAGGCGCTCATCACTGTATTTTATTTTTCCTCTTGGGACTTCAAGCCCGCAAACTCCTATTTTCATGTTTCATTATAACAAAAATTTTTATACCATTTTGTATGATTTTAAAGTTAAAAGCCGATGACTTTGATTTTTTAAAAACATTTAATTCAGGACTTTTCTATTTTTTCTATACCCCAGAGCCTCAAAGAAAAATTTTAATAAACCCCGTTAGAACGGACATTTCTAACGGGGTAAACAAAAAAATTGTGCTTTTGAAATTTTTTCAAAAAAAAGACCTGTATATAGAAGTTGATAAAGAACTAAACAAAAGCGAACTTGAGTTTTTAAAAAATAGACTTATATACTGTTTTGGATTGAATGAAGACATGCAGGAGTTTTACAGAATTTGTAGAAGGGATGCTGTTTTGAGAAAATTTTATTCCAGAATTGTAAACACAAGAATTATTTCTGCTTTTTGTGATTTTGAGGCACTTGTTGGTGCAATTGTATCCCAGAACAATTCCTACAGAGGGTATAGAATTCAGATGAAACTTCTGTATGAAAAAACCCTTTTCAGGAAAGAAAAATTTTTAAATGCTGAAAAGTTAAGGAAATACAAAATCGGATACAAAGCAGATTATCTGGTTGAACTTGCCAGAAATTTCGGAAAAATTCCCCTCCCTCAAATAAAAGGGATTGGCAGATATTCTCTTGGGCTTTTTGAGATTTTTCAGAAAAGGGATTACAATTCTTTTTATGTGGATTGTCTGACAGAAAAAATTTTAAAAGAAAATTATGGAATAAGAAAAAATTTTGAAGAGGCAGGCAAAAAACTCTGGGGAAATTGGAGAGGGCTTGCTCTTGCGTATCTTCAGAGATTTTTTGAAAAGAAATGATTTTGCATTTGTCTTGATAAAATAATAAAATATCATAAATGGCAAAAAAAGTTTTATTTATATCGCATCGGAAATTTTCAATTTCCGATGGATAAGGTAAGATTTTTTACAAAATATGGAATAAATTTCTCAAGATACTCAGGGAATAGACGAGGATTTATGAAGGCAGTAAAAAATTATAAAGGAAATGGGGGTTTCAGGGGGCTATGCCCCCTGACTATCTTGCTTATATTACTTTTGTGCGGTTGCTCAAAGAGGTATTCAGGAAGTATCAGGAAAAATGTTGTCTGGCGCGGAAAAATAAAACTCACAGGGGATGTTGTTGTGGAGAGAAGAGGAAGTTTAAAAATTCTTCCAGGGACAAAGATTTTTTCAAGCCCAAAACCTGAAAATCAAGTAAGATACATAAGAGAAGAAGCAGGTGGCACATTTAACATTTTACAGAATGAAAAGGTTGAAATTCTTGTTGAGGGCAATTTTGAAGCCCTTGGCACAGAGGAAAAGCCAATTGTTTTTGAGGAAAATTTTGGAGGCATGATTTTTCTTGCAGGAACTCCCAGTTTAAAAAATGTTGTGGTGAAAAACTGCCCTTTGCCTGCGAGGTTTTACGGGGAAAGCGAACCCAAGATTGAGAGTTGTGTTTTTGAAAATGCAGAGGTTGCGGGAATTGGCTTCTGGGATCTTTCAGGCGGCATTGTAAAAAATTGTCTTATAAAAAATGCTCGCAACGGAATTGGATTTGCGGATTTTTCAAGTCCTGTGATTTTAGATTCAACCATAACATTTTCAAAGATGGCAGGATTTTTCTGCGAAGGAAACTCTGCTCCAGTAATTTCTGGATGTAAAATTTCAGGAAACAATGTTGGTGTTGCAGGTGGAGACATTTCAAAACCTTTTATGAAAAACAGCATAATAACAGGAAATGGCGCAGGAATTTCCCTGTGGATAAAAGGTGATGCTGTTATTCAGGAAAACAAAATTTCAAAAAATGTTTCAGGGGTTCTTCTTCAGGATGAAGCAAAAGCAAAAATTCAAAGAAATGTATTTGAAAAAAACGGTTCAGGTATCTCTGCAACCAAATCCTCATCCATAAAAGTTTTAAAAAATTCATTTAAAGATAACACCTATGACATTATTTTGAGAGATTCTGCAAAAGGCAAAATAAGAGGAAACACATTTGAAAAAAGCAATGAGTCAATAAAGGTTGCTGAGGTATCCCGGGCAGATATTTCTTCAAACTCATTTTTAAATGTAAAAAATGCAGTGAAACTCCTAAATCGCGTGAAAGTTAATTTAAAAGCAAACAGATATCTTGAAGTTGGGGAAAAAATTGTAGATGAAAGGGTTGGAAGGTGATAAAAATTTTTGCAAACAGGAAACTTGAAAGGGTAAGGAAAGTACTTCCTCAAGTGAAAAAAATTCTAAAAAATTTCAAAACTTCCCTTAAAAAGGCATATTTTGTATTCGGTGGTGATGGTTTTTTGCTGAAAACACTTTCTGAAATTTATACAAGAGAAGCCAAAGTTTATTTTTTCCCTCTTGGTGAAAACTCAGGGATAAAAGGTTTTAAACTCAAAGAAATAGAAAAAATTCTTGAAAACAAAATAAAAACAAGAAAAATAAAACTTCCCTATCTTGTTGCCCAAAGACATCGGGCTTTTAACGACATTGTCATAAGAACAGGAAAAATTGCAAGAACAGCAAAATTTAAAATTTCCTGTGGGAGAAAAGAAATTTTTTTTGAAGGGGATGGAGTTATTATTTCAACGCCCCTTGGTTCAGGTGCTTACAATTTTGCTGCTGGTGGTCCTCAGATAAGCATAGAAAAAATTGCAACAATTATTACACCACTTGTTGTTTTTAAGGGTTGGGGAAAAAGTATTGTCACAAAAGAGGATTCTGTAAATGTTGAAATTTTAAAAAAGCAGGGTGATGTGTGGATTTGTTTTGACGGCAGAAATTTTATTCCAGTTGAAAAAAGAGTTAAAATAAGAAGAAAAATTTCAAAGTGTGAATTTGTTTTGAAAAATGATTGAGATAAAAATTCACGGAAGAGGTGGACAGGGAAGTGTTGTTGCTGGAAAAATTCTTGCAGAGGCATTCTTTCTGGAAAACTGGTTTGTTCAGGCATTTCCTGAATTTGGGACAGAGAGAAGAGGCGCTCCTGTAAGTGCTTTTGTCAGGATTGCGAGAAAGCAGATTTTCATAAAGTCAAATGTTTATAAGCCAGATTATGTTATTGTGCTGGATCCTTCTCTCATAAAAACAACTCAGCCCCAGAAAGGGTTGAAAAAAGGTGGTTGGATTTTGATAAATTCCCCCTTTTCAGTTGAAGAATACAAGTTTGAAAATTGCAGGGTTGCAGTTGTTGATGCCTCAAAAATTGCAACACATTTTGGTCTTGGTTCTGCAACTTCTCCAATTGTAAATACAGCAATTCTTGGGGCATTTGCCCGAGTTACAGGGCTTTTTAAACTTGAATCTCTCTTAAAAAGTATTGAGGACTTTGCTCCTGTGAAAAAGAGTGAAAATATTGAAGCTGCAAAACAGGCTTTTGAGGAGGTTTTGTTTTGAAAGAAAATCAAAAACTTCCTGAAATTGTTGTTTCCTCAGGGTCTATGAAAATAAACAAAACTGGTTCCTGGAGAAATTTAAGACCTGAGATAGATTATTCAAAGTGCATAAGATGTATGATTTGCTGGAAATTCTGTCCGGATGCCTGTATAAAAATAAATAAGGAAGGAATTAAACTTGCCCCAAGAGAGAATTTGAAAAAAGAGCCAGCACCTGAAATTGACTATGATTATTGTAAGGGATGCGGAATTTGCGCTGAGGAATGCCCTGCCAAATGTATAGCAATGCTTAAGGAGAAGAAATGAAAAAATTGCTTATAGGAAATCACGCGGTTTCGTATGGTGCAATGCTTTCAAGAGCAGAAGTTATTGCTGCCTATCCCATAACTCCACAGACACAGGTTGTTGAGGAACTTGCAGAACTGTGTGCGAGCGGAAAATTAAAGGCGCAGTTTATAAAAGTTGAAAGCGAACATTCTGCAATGAGTGCCTGTATTGGTGCAGCGCAGGCAGGTGCAAGAGCATTTACAGCAACCTCATCACAGGGGCTTGCTTTGATGCATGAGGTTCTTCACTGGGCTGCAAATGCACGGCTTCCAATTGTTATGGCAAACATAAACAGGGCAATGGCTCCTGGCTGGAACATCTGGGCAGACCACATTGACTCCCTTGCCCAGAGAGACACTGGCTGGATGCAGTTTTATGCAGAGACAAATCAGGAGGTTCTTGATACCATAATTATTGCATACAAAGTTTGTGAGAGGGTTTTACTTCCTGCAATGATAAATTTAGATGCGTTTTTTCTTTCACACACAGCCCAGTCCGTTGAAATTCCTGAGCAGGATATGGTTGATGAGTTTCTTCCACCATACAATCCAGAAATAAAACTTGACCCTGATGACCCGCGTGCTTTTGGTGGACTTCTTCCTCCAAAATATTATATGGAAATGAGATGTAAACTGCACTCTGCCCACAGAAATGCTTTAAAAATTATTGAGGAAGAAGAAAAAAACTTTTTTAAAATTTTTAAGCGAAAATATGGACTTGTTGACGAATTTTACACAAAGGATGCCCAGATAATCATTGTAACATCTTCAACAATTACATCCACTGCAAGAGAATTTGTGATGAGGGAAAGAAAAAAGGGTAGAAAGTTAGGGCTTTTGAAAGTAAGAGTTTTTAGACCTTTCCCATTTGAAAAAATAAGAGGTGCATTGAAAAACTGTGAGAAACTTGTTGTAATTGACAGAAACATATCCTATGGAAATGCTGGAATTTTTGCCACTGAAATCAAAAGTGCTCTTTATGGATTTAGAAATGTGCCTGTTTTTGGTTTTGTCGCAGGGCTTGGTGGAAGAGATGTTCAACTTGAGGACATAGAAGGCATGGTTGATTTTGCAAGAAAGAAAAATTTTTCAAAAGATGAAATCTGGTGGGGATTAAAGAAATGAGGTTGACAATACCAGAAGAAGAAGTTTTAAGTTCAGGTCATCTTGCCTGTCCGGGCTGTGGGGCAACACTTGCAATGAGACTTGCTTTAAAAGCACTCGGGAGAGATACAATAGTTGTTATTCCTGCCTGCTGCTGGTCAACAATTGATGGAGTGTTTCCTAATTCTGCTCTTGGGGTTCCTGTTATGCATATTGCTTTTGAAGCAGCAGCAATTGCTGCAAGTGGCATAAAGGCGGGCTTGATTGCAAAGGGAAATACTCACACACAGGTTATGGCATGGGCAGGAGATGGCGGGACATTTGACATTGGTATTCAGGCACTTTCAGGCGCTGCTGAAAGAAATGATGATATAATCTATGTCTGTTATGACAATGAGGCATATCAAAATACAGGGATACAGAGGTCTTCTGCAACCCCCTATGGGGCGTGGACAACAACAACCCCGAGAAAACATCCAAAACAGGAGCCGAAGAAAAACATAGTGGACATAATGTCCGCACACAGAATACCGTACATTGCAACAGCAACAATTGCATATCCTGAGGATTTTGTAAGAAAATTTAAAAAAGCAAGAGAAATTAAAGGCACAAGGTTCATACATATTTTTTCACCCTGTCCGCCTGGATGGAAGATGAAGGAGCAGGATACTGTGAAAGTTTCGCGGATTGCTGTAAAGAGCTGTGTGTTTCCTCTTTTTGAAATTGAAGACGGAAAATTAAAAATAAACATAAAGCCGTCCAGAAGGCAGGATGTGAGAGATTATTTAAAATTGCAGGGCAGGTTTTCACATTTGAAAGAAGAAGACATCAAAAGAATACAAAAAGAGATTGATAAAAACTGGCAGAATCTTTTAAAAAGAGAAGAGGCACATGAAGGTTGAAAAAGCAAAAATTACAGATGCAAGGGAAGTTTATGAATTCATAAGAAAGTATGCTTCAAAGGGAGTTGTGCTTCCAAGACCAATCAGTGAGATTTATGAAAAGATAAGAGAATTTTTTGTTGTAAGAAAAAACAGAAAAATAATAGGTACTGTTGCCCTTCACATTGTCTGGGAAGATATCGCAGAGGTGAGGTCCCTTATTGTGGATGAAAAGATGAGAGGAAAAGGAATTGGGAAAAATCTTCTTAATGCTGCTCTGGGAGAAGCAAGAAAATTGAAAATTCCCAAGGTTTTTGCACTCACAAGAGAGCCTGAATTTTTTGCCCGTTTTGGATTTAAAAAGGTTTCAAAAAACAAACTTCCACAAAAGGTGTGGGCGGATTGTATAAACTGCCCACTTTTCCCTGACCATTGCGATGAAGTTCCTGTGATAATTTATCTAGAAAAAAATAGTAAGTAGTAAGTGGTAAGTAGAAAGTAGTCAGTAGTGTTAATTTTCTTTCCCAAATTTTTATCTTTCTCCCGTTTCTGCCTTCTTGCCTTTCCACTACAACAGGGACGAGTACCGAGTAATGAGTAATGAGAGATTATCAGGATTAAGGATTAAGTCGTTCGCTTCGCTCACTTTAGCCCAGCACCAACTTGGTTGAATATCCTTTTTAATCTGTTCAAGTTGGTGCTGGGTCATCTTTTCCATAACTTAATCCTTACTACTTAATCCTTACCACTGATTTTTGCATCTGTCATTTTTTACATTTCACTAT
>JAGHAG010000009.1 GCA_021161625.1 Elusimicrobiota bacterium | reverse complement strand
TTATATAATTTTTCAGTGAAAGACTGGGATGGCTTTAATCGTTGTATGCTTCCTGCTCAAAATAGGTTCGTACTTTTTTTAAAAGCCTACCCAATCATCTAACAGGGTTTACCCCGTGAGATAATTTCATATCTAACGGGGTTTACACTCAAACATTTTATTTGTAAAATCATTACTAAAGTTTAAATAAGGAGGTAATTACAATGGCAAAAATTTACTATGACAGGGATGCTGATTTAAAAATTTTAAAAAACAAAGTTGTGGCAATTATTGGTTATGGTTCACAGGGTCATGCGCAGGCACAGAATTTGAGGGATTCAGGGGTAAATGTAATTGTTGCAGAGATTGAAGGCTCACAGAATTACAAACTTGCGCAAAAAGACGGATTTAAACCTGTTTCAGCCAGTGAGGCAGCAAAAAAAGCAGACTGGATTCAGATGCTCGTGCCAGATGAGGTTCAGGCAAGAGTTTACAAAACAGAAATTGCCCCCAACTTGAAAAAGGGAAATGTGCTTGGCTTTTCACACGGGTTTAATATCAGATTTGGACAAATTGTTCCACCAGAATTTGTTGATGTTGTGATGGTTGCTCCAAAAGGACCCGGTCATCTTGTAAGAGAAATTTTTACAAAAGGACAGGGTGTCCCGAATCTTATTGCAGTTCATCAGGATGCATCAGGAAAGGCAAAAAAATATGCCCTCGCATATTCAAAAGGGATTGGCGGAACAAGGGCAGGAGTTATTGAAACAACTTTTGAAGAAGAAACGGAAACAGACCTTTTTGGAGAACAGGTTGTTCTGTGTGGTGGAGTTGTTGAACTGATAAAAGCAGGATTTGAAACCCTTGTTGAAGCAGGATACCAGCCAGAAATCGCATATTTTGAATGTCTTCACGAATTGAAACTCATTGTTGATTTGGTTCACACAAAGGGAATTGGATGGATGAATTATTCCATTTCAGACACTGCTGAATACGGTGAATATACAAGGGGAAAGAGAATCATCACGGACGAAACAAGAAAAGAGATGAAAAAAATTCTTTTCGAGGTAAAATCAGGCCAGTTTGCAAAAGAATGGCTTCTTGAAAATCAGGTTGGTCGTCCTGTTTTTAATCAGGCAAGAAAGGAGTGTTTTGAACATCAGATTGAAAAGGTTGGCAGGAAACTTAGAAAAATGATGAACTGGTTGAAAAAATAATTATGTAGATGGTTTCAAAAGAAGTTTTTCCTGTTGCAATTCCTGTTGCATCAATTTTTTTTGCAAGTTTTTTTCCTCTTTTTTTCCAGCCAAAGCCGGTTTACAGCCACTGGAATTTTTATCTTGCCTGTCTTTCAGGAATTTGCTTTTTGTGGATTTTGTGGTTTTTCCGTGACCCTGAGATAGATATTAAAAAAAATGACAAGATTTTTCTATCACCTGCGTCAGGAAGAGTTCTTGAAGTTGAAAAAACTCAAAAAAACACAGTGAGGATTTTTATGAATATCTTTGACTACCACATTCAGCGTTCGCCTGTTTGCGGAAAAATAAAAGAAATAAAATATACTTCTGGAAAATTTCTGAGTGCTTTTCTTCCTGATGCACATGAGAAAAACGAAAGAAATAAAATTGTAATAGAGTCGCAATCAGGAGAGATAGAAATTCTGCAGATTGCTGGCTCTATTGCAAGAAGAATTATCTGCTGGAAGAAAGAAGGTGATGAAGTTTTGCAGGGTGAGAAAATAGGAATGATAAAATTTGGTTCACAGGTTGACTGCACATTTCCATTAAATTATGAAGTTCTGGTTAAAAAAGGGGAAAAAGTTTTTTGTGCAAAAACCCCGATTGCAAGGTTAAAGGAATGAAAAAAACAGGAATTTATATTCCGAGTGTTTTAACTGCATTAAATCTTGGTTGCGGTTTTTTCTCCATTATTAATGCAATAAAAGGAAACTTTTCAACATCCGCATGGTTTATTCTTGGGGGATGGCTTCTTGATATTCTTGACGGAAGGCTTGCCCGAATAACAGGAACAGAAAGTAATTTTGGTGTTGAATTTGACAGCTTCGCAGACCTTATAACTTTTGGAGTGGCACCAGCAGTGCTTCTGTGGGCTTCGTATCTTAAAAATTATCCACTTGGAAAGTTTGTCTGTTTTATTTATGTTCTTGCGATTGCAATAAGGCTTGCAAGATTCAATGTAAGGGCATTAACAGGAGAGAGAAAAAAGTTTTTTGAAGGGCTTCCTTCACCTATTTCAGGAAGTTTATGGGCTGTTTTCGTCCTTCTTATGCAGGGACCGAAGAGAGCAATTTCATTTGTTTCAAAAAGTATCCCTTCATGGGCTCACCTTTTGCCTGTTTTTGTTCTCCTTATCTCATTTCTCATGCTTTCAAAAATAAGATATACAAAGTTTAGCAATTTCCGTCTGACAGGGCTTATTCCTTTCAGGGTTTTTATCATAATTATTTTTTCACTGATAATTGTTTTTATCTATCCTGAAAGTGCAATTTTTCTTATAATACTTCTTTATGTGCTTTCAGGAATTTTGGATGTTGTGATAAGATTTATTAAAATGAGAAGGAAAAAAGGAGTGGAAATATGAAACGTGTTATAATTTTTGACACAACTTTAAGAGATGGAGAGCAGTCCCCTGGTGCGTCTCTCACAAGCAATCAAAAATTAATTGTTGCACGGCAACTTGAAAAACTCGGTGTGGATGTAATAGAAGCAGGTTTTGCTATATCATCCCCGGATGATTTTAAAAGCATTCAGGCAATTTCTTCCACTTTAAAGAAAACGACAATCTGTTCTCTTTCAAGATGTGTTGAAAAAGACATCCTTGCATCAGCCGATGCTTTGAAACCTGCAAAAAGAAAAAGAATACACATTTTTATTGCGACCTCTCCTGTTCACATGAGGTATAAATTGAAAATGACACCTGAAACCGTTGTAGAAACCGCAGTAAAATCAGTAAAACTTGCAAAAAAATACTGTGATGAAGTTGAATTTTCCTGTGAGGATGCGACGAGGTCAAAGAAAAAATTTCTTGTGAAAATCCTTGAAAAAGTCATAAAAGCAGGAGCAAAGATTATAAATCTTCCTGACACTGTTGGATATTCTTATCCTGATGAATTTGGGGAGTTTTTTAGATACATAATTGAAAATGTAAAGGGTTCTCACAGGGTTGTTTTTTCTGCCCACTGCCACAATGACCTTGGTCTTGCAACAGCAAATTCTCTTTCTGCAATCTTGAACGGGGCAAGACAGGTTGAATGCACAATAAATGGAATTGGAGAGCGGGCAGGCAATGCCTCTCTTGAGGAAATTGTGATGGCTTTGAAGGTAAGGTTTCCTGAATTTGAAACAGGAATAAATACGAAACAGATTTTGAGAACATCCCGCCTTATTTCAACTCTTACAGGAATTTTTGTTCAACCCAATAAAGCAATTGTTGGAGCAAATGCCTTTGCTCATGAGGCAGGAATTCATCAGGATGGAGTTTTGAAAAAGGCACAAACCTACGAGATTATGAGGCCGCAGGATATAGGGGCAAGTCAGAGCGTTTTGGTTCTTGGGAAACACTCCGGTCGTGCCGCTTTAAAAAAGAAAATAGAAGAACTTGGTTTCAAACTTAATGACAGGCAGATAAACAAAGTCTTTGAAAATTTTAAAAAACTCGCCGATAAGAAAAAGAAGATATTTGACGATGATATTGTTGCTCTTTTAGGGAAGGAATTTACAAAAAAAACAGCCTGGCAGCTTTTATATTTTGATGTAAAAACTTCCTCAAAAGGAGCCCAGGCAGAAGTCCATCTTGAAAAAAACGGTAAGAAGTTTCGCGGAAAAGCAAAAGGGGACGGGCCTGTTGACAGTGTTCTTAAAGCGGTTGATTCAATAACAAAAACAGAAGGAAAATTAATCGACTATTCTGTAAATGCAATAACAATGGGAAAAGATGCTCAGGGTGAGGTGAGGTTAACTGTTGAGATTAACAGAAGAAGATTTTTCGGTTCTTCCTCATCAACAGATATTATTGAAGCATCAATTCTTGCGTATCTGAATGCTCTTTCAAAATACAAATTAAAAGATTTTCCTAAAATGAGGCAGAGTTTATGAACTACATTGAAAGCATCCTTGCAAAAAGTTGTGGCAAAAAAAAGGTAAAGGCAGGGGAGTTTATAGAGGCAAAGTGCAATGTTATTTTGATGAATGACATAACAGGGCCCCTTGCAGTGAAGGAATTTTTGGCAAACGCAAAAAGGGTTAAAAATCCAAAAAGTGTTTTTATTGTCTGCGACCACTTTACACCGAATAAAGACATCAGAAGCGCCGAGAATGTCAAATTTTTAAGAGATTTTGCAAAAAAATTTAAAGTAAATTTTTTTGAAACAGCAGGAGTTGAGCATGTTGTTTTGCCAGAGGAGGGATTTGTTACAGCAGGAGATGTTGTAATTGGTGCGGATTCCCACACCTGCACTTATGGGGCTCTCGGTGCTTTTTCAACAGGGGTTGGTTCAACAGATGTTGCTTATGCCATGATAACAGGCAAAATCTGGTTTAAGGTTCCAGAGGTTTTTGAATTTTTCTTTTACGGAAAAAGAAGAAAATTCGTCACAGGAAAGGACCTCATTCTTTATACAATTGGAAAAATAGGGGTCAATGGGGCAAATTATATGGCAATGAAGTTTTCAGGACCTGTTATAGAAAATCTTCCAATGGATGAGAGATTTACAATGTGCAATATGGCGATTGAAGCAGGTGCAAAAACAGGTTTTATTGTTCCTGATAGAACAACAAAAGAATTTCTAAAAAGAGCCCGAAGAAAACCTGTCTTTTTTGATGATGACGGAAGTGTTGCCAGAAAAATTGAGATAAATGTAAGTGAGATTACCCCGGTTGTTGCAGCACCACATCTGCCTGAAAATGTTTTACCTGCAAGGAAACTTTCAAAGGTAAAAATAAATCAGGTTGTGATAGGGTCATGCACAAATGGAAGAATTTCTGATTTAAGGCAGGCAGCAAAAATTTTAAAAGGAAAAAAGGTAAAGGAAGGTTTGAGGGTTATAATTTTACCCGGTTCGCAGGCAGTTTTAAGACAGGCGTTAAAAGAAGGGTTGATAGAGATTTTTGCGAATGCAGGATGTGTGATTGCACCGCCTTCCTGCGGGCCGTGTCTTGGCGGGCATCTGGGAATTCTGGCAGGTGGAGAAGTTGCAGTTTCCACGACGAACAGAAATTTTGTCGGGAGAATGGGGGCGGTGAGTTCAAAAGTTTACCTTGCATCTCCCTATGTTGCTGCTGCTTCAGCCCTTACAGGCAGGATAACTTCCCCAGAATAATTATGAAGAAGGAAAAAGGTAAACAGGAGATGGGAGATGGAAAAAGCACATATTACATCTACCCTTGAAAAGGTGGATTCGTTATTAGGCGGATTGATAAGATATAGAAAAAACAAAAAATGTAAGGTAAAGGTTATAAATGAAAAATAAAATAAATTTTTGTGTAAGAAAGGGGCAATTTGAATGGCGCAAACATGTTTTGATACGTCTTCAACAGAGAAACATTACTCAACAGGAGATAATAAAAGCGATATTAAAAGGTAAAATTATAGAACAATATCCATCTGCTCGATTTTTCCCGAGTTGTTTGATTTTTGCACGAATTAACAGAAAACCAGTTCATGTTGTTGTGGCTCTTGATGAAAAAAACAGCAAAGTTTATATAATTACAGCATATATTCCAGATATAAAAAAATTTGATGAAAGTTTTGAAAGGCGGAGGAAAAAATGAAAAGAGATGTCTGTCCATTATGTGGAGGAAAGAAAATTAAATCAAAAACAACTTATTCGGTTGATTTTAAAACAGGGGTAATTGTGATAAGAAATGTCCCGTGTATGGTGTGTGTTCGCTGTGGAGAGGAGTGGATTTCCCCGGATATTGCAAAAGAATTAGAGCTTATTGTACAGGATGCTAAGATGAAAAAAATGCAAACAGAAATACTTTCATTTCCGGATGTTGCCATTTTGGGGACCAGATGAAAAAAATCAAAGGTAATGCTTATGTTGTTGGGAATTCAATAGACACGGATGTAATAATTCCTGCAAGGTTTTTAAACACACACTCCCCCAAGGAACTTGCAAAGCACTGCATGGAGGACCTTGATAAAAATTTTCACAATAAAATAAAAAAGGGAGACATCATTGTTGCAGGAGAAAATTTTGGTTGTGGTTCTTCAAGAGAACACGCTCCAATATCAATAAAAGCAAGTGGCATTTCAGCAGTGGTTGCAAAATCCTTTGCAAGAATTTTTTTCAGAAATGCAATAAATATAGGACTTCCTGTTTTCGTGTGTGATTTAAAGGATGTAACAAAAAACGGGGATTTGATTGAAATTGACCCTGTAAAAGGAGAAATAAAAAATCTTACAAAGAACAAAATTTTCAAGATTCAGCCAGTACCTGAATTTTTACAGAAAATCATTTCCGCCGGTGGTTTACTTAAATCTTTAAAGAAAAGAAGATGAATAAAGTTTTTGTTGCGCTCACAGGAGATGTGGTTGCTTCGCGCAAAATTTCGTACAGGTCCAGATTTCAGCAAAAACTTCTCAAAGTTATAGAGAAAATCAACAAAGAATTTAAGAAAGTTCTTGTAGTAAAATTTGCTATTACTGTAGGTGATGAGTTTCAGGGTCTGCTTAATTCACTTGAAACAAGTTATGAAATTGTAAAAGAATTTCATCAGAATCTTTTTCCAGTGAAATTAACTTTTGGTGTTGGAGCGGGTAGAATTTCTACCGCAATAAGAAAAAGAACTTCTGAGATGGATGGCGAATGCTTTGTTTTTTCAAGAAAAGCACTTGAGCAGGCAAAAAAACTTAAACAAAGTGTGGTATATATTACAGGGAAAAAAGATAGGGACATTGCCGTCAATACCATTATTTCGCTTATTGATACCATAAAAAGCAACTGGAAAGAAATTCATTATAGACGTGTTTTTAGATATCAATGTTTAGGAACTTTAGAAGAGGTGGCAAAAAAAGAGAAAGTGTCAAAACAGGTTATTTCTAAAATGTTCTCCCAAATAAAATATGCAGAAGTGAAGGAAGCAGAAAAAAATTTAAAAGAGTTATTGTCAACCTTATAGGGTTGACTTCTCTTTTGTCAACCTTATAGGGTTGACAAAGGAACATAAAAAGATGGAGATAAAGAGAATTTTGGTAATTGTATTTTTTTATGTTTTTACCTTAGGAATGGGACACCTGTTTGTTTCTTTAATATGTAAGTCGCTAAACTTCTATACAGGTGCTCAATCAGGAATAAAACATGCAGGAATGATTATAGGAATTTTCGAAAGATTTTTAATTTTAACATTTGTTTTACTTAACCAATATATGGCAATGGGTTTAATTTTTACTGCTAAATCAATTGCACGTTTTGAAGATTTAAAAAAGAGAGAATTTTCAGAATATTATCTTGTCGGGACCCTTGCAAGTTTTTCTTTTGCTGTTGTGTGTGGTTTAATTTTAAAGTGGTTATTAATTAAATAGGAGGGAATATGAAAAATTACAGAATTGCGGTTATTCCAGGAGATGGCACAGGACCTGAAGTTGTAAGAGAAGGTTTAAAGGTTTTAAAAGCAGTATCTCAGAAATTTGGCTTTTCATACGAAACAGAGGTTTTTGACTGGGGTGGAGAAAGATATTTAAAGACAGGTGAGGTTCTTCCTGAAAATGCCATCCAGACCCTAAAAAAATTTGACGCAATTTACCTTGGAGCAATCGGGCATCCTGATGTAAAACCCGGAATTCTTGAAAGAGGAATTCTTTTAAAAATCAGATTTGACCTTGACCAGTACATAAATTTAAGACCTGTAAAACTCTATCCAGGTGTCTGGACACCATTAAGGGACAAAGGTCCTCAGGACATTGACTTTGTTGTTATCAGGGAGAACACCGAAGGTCTTTACAAAGGAATGGGAGAATTTCGTGATAAAGGAACGCCAGATGAGGTTGCAATTCAGATTTCCTATAACACCAGAAAGGGGATTGAAAGGTGTATAAGGTATGCTTTTGAGTTTGCAAGAAAAAGGAACAAAAAGAAAAAACTCACCCTGTGTGGAAAGACAAATGTTTTAACTTATGCGTGGGATTTGTGGAGACGAGTTTTTAATGAAGTTGCAAAGGAATATCCTGACATAGAAACAGATTATGCCCATGTTGATGCAATTTGCATGTGGATGGTAAAAAATCCTGAGTGGTTTGATGTTATTGTGACAGACAATATGTTCGGTGACATTATAACCGACCTTGGAGCAATGATACAGGGGGGTATGGGAATTGCAGCAGGTGGGAACTTAAATCCTGAAGGGGTTTCAATGTTTGAGCCAATAGGCGGCTCTGCACCAAAATACACAGGAAAAAATGTAATAAATCCTCTTGCTGCCATTTGTGCTTTGAGCATGCTCTTAAAACACATTGGAGAGGAGGAAGCAGGGGAAAAAATTGAACAGGCAGTTATGTGGGCAACCCAGAACAAAATAAAATCAATGTCAGCAGGGAAAATGGGTATGTCAACCTCTGAGGTTGGAGACCTCATTGCAGAACTTGTCAGCAAATAACACTACAGCGACACAGTGCCACAGAACCACAGTGGAAAGGTAGAAAAGTGTAGTTAGTGGTAAGGATTTGAAAAGGTTAAGGGTAAAAGGTAAGCAGTTAGCGGTTAGCAGTTTCTGCTCATAGATTACCGCTCACAGCTCACTATTTGCTATTTTCTATCCTCTATCCTCTATCCTCTTTCCTCTTTCCACTATCCACTATTCGCTATTCACTGCTCACCGCTCACCATTTCGTGCAATTCGCTATTATTCGTGCAATTCGTAATTAAAAAATTTCTCTCATTATTCGTTACTCATTACTCGTCCCTCTAAGAAAAATAATGTTTGGGCATTGGAATTTTGACACTTACTTTGACTGTGGATGCTTTACGATTTGTTCGTTTTTTTTCTATAATAAAAAGTGAAAAATGTCACATGGAGAAGCGGTGGATAAAAGAAAAATACTTATCATTGATGATGATGTTGCAGTAAGTGAATTTATAAAAGAAATGCTTGAATCTGATGGCTACAGTGTTGTAAGGGTTTTTGATGGACTTCAGGCGGTTCAGATGGCAAGGACAATTTCCCCTGATTTAATTATTCTTGATTTGAATCTTCCAGCAGGAAGTGGAGAGACGGTCTATGAAAGATTGAAATTGAGCAAGTTTACAGGTGATATCCCTGTTATATTTGTAACAGGTGAAACTCCTGACAGAATACAGAAACTTTCAAAAGAAAAAAATATTCCTCTAAAAGACATCTTTTTAAAACCAATAGATGTGGATTTATTCTTAAACAGGGTAAAAACCATTCTTGACAAAAAGTATGTCTGAAAAAAATGGAATTTAATTACGAAATTTTGAAAGTTGTTGCAAAAATTCCAACTGAAAATGCAAATCTCAATGCAATTATTATTCTTGATGTTTTTGCAAAATTTATCCCAATGACAATATCAAAATCCCTGGAAAGATTGAAGAGTTTATATGCCGACTGGATTAAGGAGGAAAGGTGAGCGAGAGAATTTCCGAACTTGAAAAAGAAATTTTGAGTGATGAGAATGAAATAAAAAAATCTATTGAAAAACTGCTGGGATTTAATCTTGAAATAAACGAAGTTGCAATGGAACTTGAAAAAATTCTAAAAAGAATTCCTGAATTGAGAAAGAAAAAAGAAATTTTGAAACTGGAAAAATCAGCTTTAAAGTATTCAGAAAAACTGCAGGAAAGCGGTGTTAGTAGAGGATTGATAGATTTTATTGTTGGAAAGAGACGCGAAAAAATTCAATCAAAAGAGTTTGCTCTAACACTGTGGCAGGTATACGAAATTGAAAGGAAATTAAAAATTTTTGAAAAATCCGGTGCTGAGGTTTTTTCTCTTTCTTCTACTCTTCTTAAAACAGATGATATTGATGAAATTGAGGTTATTGCCCGCAAAATGAGAGCAAATGTTTCTGTGGAATCTCCTTTAAAAAAAGAGATAGTGAAGCAGGAGATGATTTTGAAGTTTGTTGAGGAAGGCGGATTTGAAGAAAAAAAAGCGGTCTCTGAACTTCTGAATCAAAAAACACTTTCAGATGCAATTAAAAAGAAAATTATTACCGAGGATGTTTTAAACAAAAAATTGAAAAAACTTGAAGGAGAAATGACAAAATTCCAGAAAGAAATTATAAAGCTTTTAACAGCAGAAAAGAAAAAACTCAAAGAAACGCTTACCAGACGACCTCCTTTTCTTGTAAGTTTTTTTTCAGATTATCTTGTAAATCCAATTTCATGGACATTCGGGGTTCTTGGAACGCTAATAATTGTTCTTTATGCACTTGAAAAATTTTTAATCAATTTTTTTTCTCAAAATGTCCCTGCTATTTATAATTTTTTATCTTCAACAGGAATAACCGCCCTATGCACATATATAAAAACATCTTCAGTTCTTCTTACGGGATTTATTTTCATTCTTGTTGCCGGGCTTGTGCGGAAACTTGACCAGCACATCAAGAAAATTTATTGATATTGATAACCTGAAAATCTTTTTATAAAATCCAGATAAAATAAGAAAGGGAGTTTTTTATGGAAAAAGACACCGATAAAGAACTGTGGAAGAATTACCGTAAAAGAATGGATACCTCTGCAATTTATTTATCGTTTATGAACCATCTTCATTATACAAGGGCAAAAGATGAATTTTCAGCAACGGATTTTGACCGATACCTTGCCCTTGCTTATACAGTAAAAGACAGAATTGTTGAAAGGTGGAGCAAAACACAGCAGACATATTACAACGAAGATGTAAAAAGGGTTTATTGGCTTTCATTGGAATTTTTGCTTGGAAAAGCCCTTCTTAACAACATACTGAACTTAAAAATTATTGATGAGGTAAAATACATCGTAAAAAAAACTGGCTGTGACTTTTCAAAATTGATTGAACTGGAACCTGATGCAGGGCTGGGCAATGGTGGTCTGGGACGGCTTTCTGCGTGCTTTCTGGATTCCATGGCAACAATGGAATTGCCCGGTTATGGCTATGGTCTGCGGTATGAATTTGGAATTTTCAGACAGGTTATAAGAGATGGTTTTCAGGTGGAAGAGCCAGAAGAATGGTTAAAATATACCTATCCATGGGAAGTTGAAAGGCCTGAATATACTCAGACAGTTGAATTCGGTGGAGAGGTTATCACAGAAACAGACGAATTTGGAAGACCCCGTTTCAGGTGGATAAACACACAGAAAATTCTTGCAGTTCCCTTTGATATTCCAATAATCGGTTATGGCACAAACACAGTAAACACTCTGCGTTTGTGGTCCGCAAAAGCATCAAATCAATTTGACCTTCACATTTTCCAGCACGGTGATTACATAAAAGCCGTTGAAGATAAAAACATTTCCGAAAATATCTCAAAAGTTCTTTATCCGAACGACAACATTTATGAAGGGAAAGAACTCAGATTTAAGCAGGAGTACTTTTTTGTCTCAGCCACCCTGCAGGATATTATAAGAAGGTATTTGAAAACATTTGAAACTTTTGACAAGTTCCCTGAGAAAGTTGCAATTCACCTAAATGACACACACCCTGCGCTTTCAATCTGTGAACTTATGCGCCTTTTGCTTGATGTTTACAACCTCAAATGGGAAAAAGCATGGGAAATAACAGTAAAAACTTTCAGTTTTACAAATCACACGGTTCTTCCTGAAGCACTTGAAAAATGGCCTATCTCTCTTTTTCAGAAACTTTTGCCAAGACATCTTCAGATTGTTTATGAAATAAACAGAAGATTTCTTATGGAAGTTTCCAGAAAATACCCTGGCGACATTGCCAAGGCAAGATGGGTTTCCATTGTTGAGGATGGAGCAG
Source organism: Elusimicrobiota bacterium (assembly GCA_021161625.1). Lineage (GTDB taxonomy): Bacteria > CG03 > CG03 > CG03 > CG03 > JAGHAG01. The sequence continues at coordinate 7,211 of JAGHAG010000009.1, read as the reverse complement.
ACAAACAGGTGAAAATGGCAAACCTTGCAATTATAAGTTCTCATAAGGTAAACGGGGTCTCCAAACTTCACACAAAAATTTTAAAAAACGACATTTTTAAAGATTTTCATGAAATGTATCCTGAAAAATTCTTAAACATTACAAATGGAATTTCACAGAGAAGATGGTTACTTGTTGCAAATCATTACCTCTCTGACCTTATAATTGAAAAAATTGGAGACGGATGGGTGAGAAATCTCAATGAATTAAAAAAACTTGAACAATTTATTGAAGATGAGGACTTTTTGATTTCTCTTTACAAAGTAAAGGAAGCAAACAAGAAAAACCTTGCAAATTATATAAAGGAAAAAACTGCAATTTCTGTTGACCCGCAGTCAATTTTTGACGCACAGATAAAAAGAATGCACGAATACAAAAGACAGCTTCTAAATATTTTGCACATAATTCATCTCTATCACAAGTTGAAGGAAAACCCCAATATGGATTTTCATCCCCGAACTTTTGTTTTCGCAGGAAAATCTGCTCCGGGTTATTTTATGGCAAAACTCATCATAAGATTAATTAATGGCGTTGCCGAAGTTATAAACACAGACAAACAGATAAACGAAAAATTGAAGGTTGTTTTTCTTGCTGACTACAATGTTTCTCTTGCTGAAAAAATAATACCTGCCTCGGATGTAAACGAACAGATTTCAACAGCAGGATGGGAAGCATCAGGCACAGGCAATATGAAATTTTCCCTTAATGGCTCAATAATTGTTGGAACTCTTGACGGTGCAAACATAGAAATTATGGAAAAAGTAGGCAGAGAAAACATTTACATATTTGGTCTGACTGCAGAAGAAATTCTGGAAATGACAAAAAAAATGTCCTACAATCCTTTTGATTACTACAACAAAGACCCTGAAATAAAAGCGATTGTAGATTCTCTTGTATCAGGGCTTTTCTCAAGAGGTGATAAGGGTCTTTTCAAGCCGATATATCAGAACTTGCTTTTTGGCTATGAGGGAAGTGCCCCTGACAGGTATTTTCATCTTGCAGATTTCAGAAGTTATGCAGAAACGCACAAAAAGGTGGATAAGGATTTCAGGGACAAACTTGCATGGCAGAAAAAGGCGCTTAAAAACATTGCAAATACAGGATATTTTTCAAGCGACAGAGCCATACAGGAATACTCAGAAAAAATCTGGAATGTTAAACCCGTAAAGGTAAAAATTTAAACCTCTGTTCCCTCAAAAAATTCAAATTTACAATATCGCAGAGCGATATCAGTACAACAGTGTACAATTTAGTTCTTTTTCACTATTGTATTAAGACCTTTCCAGAAAAGAAAATAAACAACAGCCCCTAAGGGAATTTTAAAAATTACAGAAGTGTTCTTAAAATAAATCAAAAAAACTGCCATAACAGCAGAACTTACAAAAATTATTCCGAGATTTAAGAAAAATTTTTTTCCGGGACGGATATTGGTTTCTCTTAGAATCAACCATCCGAGCCAGAAAAAATTAAAAGCAGCTGCAATGCTTGTGCCAAGAGCAAGCCCCCTTGCACCCAGAGGAAACATAAGGATTACATCAAGCAGGGCATTTATCAGAAAGGAAAAACCAGCAATAATCACCGGAGTTTTTGTATCTTTTTTTGAATAGAAATAGTTTGCAAAAATTTTTATCCCTGAAAAGGCAAAAAGCCCCAGAGCATAAAATTTTAAAACACCAGCAGTTGTAATGGTTGAGATTTTAACAAAATGTCCCCTCTGAAAAAGCAGAGCTATAATTTCGTCACTTAGCAGGAACAATCCCACAATGGATGGAATTATTAGAAAATATGATGCGCTGAGTGCCCCAAAAAGGTCTGAAGATGTTTGTTCTTTTTTGTTCATTGCCTGTGAGTATGAGAGAAAAGGAAGGGACACCATTGAAATGGTAACCCCAAAAAGAGCAAGAGGAAGTTGATTTACCCTGTGTGCGTAATAAAGGGCAGAGATTGTTCCCTCACCAATGAGAGAGGCACAGATGGTGTCAACAAAAACATTTAACTCCATCATTGAAATACCCAGAACAGCAGGAAGCAAAAGCAAAAATACTTTTTTGACATCCTTGTTGGAAAAAACACCATCATAAAAATATCTCAATTTTGTTACTTTTTCCTTCAAAAGAACTGGAAGCATTATCAGAAAGTTTGCAACAAATCCTCCAACAACGGCAACTGCAAGGCATTTGGCCCTCAAAATGTCGTCTGAGATATTTTTTGAAAGAAGAAAGTAAAAAATTAAAGTCAGGTTGAAGAGGGCGGGGCCTGTTGCAGGAATTGTAAAGTATTTTCTTGCATTTAAAACCCCCATTGCAATTGTTGAGATATTTACAAGAAGGAGCACTGGAAACATAATTCTTGCAAGGGTAACTGTTGTAAAAAATTGTCTGCTTTCAGCTCTAAAACCAGGCGCAATCAGTTTTACTACAAGAGGTGCAAAAAAAACACCCAGAAGAACAAGAACTGTTGAAAGCAGAAACATAGCCGTAAACATATTTCCCACAAGGCGCATGGCTCTTTCTTTTTCTTCTTTTGAAAGAACCTCACAGTAAGTTGGTATAAATGCAGCAGGCATGGAGCCTTCACCTAAAAGCTGTCTTAAAAGATTAGGAATCCTGAATGCAACAAAAAAAGAATCAGCAAGCCACTTTGTCCCAAAAAAATAGGCAATAAATCCATCCCTTATGTATCCCAGAACCCTTGAAATTGCAGTAACTGTGCCAACCCCTATAAAACCTTTGTGCATTTTTTTCAAACTTGACAATTGCCCTCCTTTTTGATTAAATCTTTCGCAGAGGAGGGATTATGGCAAAAACAAAAACAGGCAGGCATACCTCTGCGATGAAAGAAGCGAGAAAAAATATCCGTCGCAGAGAACAAAATCGCACCCTTAAAAGGAAAATAAAAAGCGAAATAAAAAACCTTAAAAAAGCAGTTGCTGAAAAGAGCCCTGATGCCAGCAAGATTTACAGGGAAGTTCAGTCCCTGCTTGATAAAGCGGCAAAAAAGAACATTTATCATAAAAATAAATCCAACAGAATAAAATCTCGCCTTTCCGATTTAGTCAAGAACACTTGAAAGTTTGAAAATTGTTTCTGAAAAAGCATTTTCATTTCCCTGCATTATTCTAAAAAAACCGAGATTTATGATTTTAAAACTTTCCTCAAGTTTTTCAAAAGAATTTCTTTCAGCAAATCTTATAAGGGGCTGGGCTTTTTTTTCTTTTAAGCGGAGTTTTTCAAGCCCTTTATATACCTGTTTTTCCTGTGAGAATCCTTTTAAAATAAGGGCTGATTCAATCTGTTTTCTCAACATCCCCAGATAATTAAAGTATTCCTTTTTTTCTATGTGAGGAATTTTAGAAACACTCTGCTTTGGATTTTTTATAAATTTTTCCACAAAATCAAAAACATTTTCCTCATAGGATGATGTTGAAAGGGATAAAATCATATCAGTATTAATGCTTTTTTCATCCCCGCAGAAGAGCAAAATTTTATCAAGGTTTTTTTCAACTTCACTTAAACTGCCATTGCTGATTGAAATAAGAAGGGAAGTTGCATCTTCATCAATTTTCTTCCCGAGGGAAAATGTTTTTTCAAAGATAAACCTTCTGATTTCATCGGCAAAAGGCTCAAAGCAGTCAACCTTTTCAATATCTTTTTGGTTGAAAATATCAACAATTTCCCTCTTCCAGTCACAGAAGATTACAAGAATTACATCAGAACTTTTATGAAATTCAAGAATTTGTTTTAGGTCATTTTTTTTAAATTTCTCACCTTCTTTTACAAGAACGATTTTTTTCTTTGAGAAAAGAGAGTTTGAATTTAATTCATTTAAAATTTCAGAGGGAGAATTTTCATAATTAAACTTAATAATTTCATTGGAAAATCTTTCTGAAATCAGTTTCAATCCTGTTTCTTTTAATTTTTCGCTTTTTCCTATGAAAACATATACAGGCTTAAGTTCTTTTTTTATTTGATTTTTAAACTGCCACCACTTCATTACTTGTATCTTAAGATGTTATAGACAATTTCTGAGGCAAGTTCTTCAATTGCCTCTTCCTGTGCTTCTGTTTCAGTTTGTATCTGTATACCGGGAACTGTGCTACCGGGTGGGTGAAATCTCACATCAATAGGGATGTATTCCTCTTCATAGAGAACTTTTCCTGTTTGAGCGTCAATGAATTTGAATCCTGCCTCAAGCCATAATTTATACTGCTCAACAACAGAATTTTCATCAAAACTCAAAGGAATTAGTTCATACTTTTTTATTTCACCAATCAGATGGGCATCTGCATTTTCCTTTTGAGGGATAAGCCGTCCGTCAGCAAGAAATTTGTCAACGATTTTTTGATAAAGTCGGTCCTCAACTCCATAGAGAACGGTTTTGTTTGTGAAAGTTTCAACCTTAACGGTTCGGATTCGGTCAGGAAGAATTTCAACAGTCGTATAAACTCCTGCACAGGCAGAGAGTATAAAAACAAATGCTAAAAGAACTTTTTTCATCATTCCCCCCTTCAGTTTAGCGAATAGCGAATAGTGGACAGAGGAAAGTGGATAGAGGATAGTGGATAGAAATATGCTCCCCCGACCTCGTCGGGTCGCGATCTTCCCTAATCTCCTAATCTCCCAATCTCCTAATTTCGCTTCACTTTTCATCTGTCATTTTTAATTTTTAATTCGGCTACTTAATCCTTAATTCTTAATCCTTACCACTAATACTCTTTTCCACTTTCTCGCCTTCCCACCTTTCCACCAATATACATTTTTTCATTTTTCATTTTAGTATTTAACAACAATATTCAAAATTTTTCCCGGAATATAAACGGTTTTTACAATTTCTCCTGTTATAAATTTTTTTATTTTTTCCTTTTCAAGTGCTTTTTTTAAAAGGTCATCTTTGCTTTCACTTTCATTTGCAAAAATTTTCCCTCTTAATTTTCCATTAACCTGAATGACAACCTCTTTTTGAGATGATTTGATAATTTTTTCATCATACTCAGGGAATTTGTTAAGCGGGATTTCAAAACTTTGAGCCAGCTCCATTGTAATAAAGGGGGCAAAGGGGTGAAGAAGCTGAACAAGAATTTTAGAGGTTTCCTTTAATTCCTCAAAATTTGAATATAGATTTTTTAACTTTTGAACAAAATTTAAGAGTTCCTGAATGGCTGCAATAGCAGTGTTAAACTGGAAATTTTTTAAGTCGTCTTTTACCTTTTTTATAGTTCTTGAAAGATTTAACTTGAGAAGGTCTTTTTCTTTTTGCGGAAGTTTTTCTCCTTTTTCATCTGAAAATGCAAACTGAACCAGCTGCCAGAACCTATTTAAAAATCTTACACATCCCTTTATGCCCTCATCAGACCATTCAAGGTCCCTTTCAGGTGGAGAGGCAAAAAGAATAAAAAGTCGTCCTGCATCAGCACCATAATTTTCAAGAATATCATCAACACTTACAACATTCCCCTTTGATTTGGACATTTTTGCCCCATCTTTTATAACCATGCCCTGACAGAGAAGTTTTTTAAAGGGCTCGCCAGTTTTTAAAAGCCCTAAATCGCGCAGAACTTTTGTAAAAAATCTTGCATAAATGAGGTGCATTGTTGCGTGTTCAATTCCGCCAATATACTGGTCAACAGGCATGTATTTGTTTGCAATTTTCGGGTCAAAGGGAAGATTCTCATTTTTGCTGTCAAGGTACCTTAAAAAATACCACGAGGAGTCAAAAAAAGTATCAAGGGTGTCTGTTTCTCTTTTTGCAGGAGATGAGCATTTCGGACATTTTGTATTTACAAATTCCTGGCATTTTTCCAGAGGATTTCCTGAACCTGTGAAGCGGACATTTTGAGGCAGTTTCACAGGAAGTTCGTTTTCAGGCACAGGCACAATTCCACATTTCTCACAGTAAACAACAGGTATTGGTGTCCCCCAGTATCTCTGACGGGATATAAGCCAATCTCTTAATTTCCATTGAATTTCTCTTCTGCCGAGTTTTTTTTCTTCGAGAAAGTCTATTATTTCACTGATTGCTTCTTTTGAATTTTTTCCGTTAAATTTTCCTGAATTTACAATAATGCCTTCCTCAACATAGGCTTCCTGCATTTTTTCAGGGTTTAGATTTTCTCCGGGAGGATTTATTACCACCCTTACTGGAAGATTATATTTTTTAGCAAAGGCAAAATCCCTTTTGTCGTGTGCAGGAACACACATAATTGCACCTGTTCCATATTCCATCAGAACAAAGTTTGCAGCGAAAATTGGAATTTTTTCACCTGTTACAGGATTTATTGCTTTAACCGAAAGTTTTACACCGTGTTTTTCTTTTTCTTCTTCACTCTGGGTAAGTGCAATTTTTTTGAGATTTTCAATTTCTTCTTTCTGATTTTCTGCAATTTTTTCAAGCACAGGATGGTTGCAGGAGATTGCCATAAAAGTTGCACCCCATAGAGTATCCGGTCTTGTGGTAAAAACTTCCACAAATCCTTCTGTTTCAAGAGGAAATTTTATTCTCACGCCTTCGCTTTTTCCGAGCCAGTTTTTCTGTTGAAGTTTCACTCTTTCAGGCCAGTCAAGTGTTTCAATGTCATTCAAAAGTTCTTCTGCATAGGATGTTATTTTTAGAAACCACTGTTCAAGAGATTTTATTTCAACCTCTGCCTCACATCTCCAGCATTTTCCATTGTGAACCTGCTCATTTGCCAGAACTGTTTTACAGGAAGGACACCAGTTTATGGGTGCTTTTTTTCTGTAAGCAAGCCCTTTTTCAAGAAATTTCAAAAAGAACCACTGATTCCATCTGTAATAATTTTCCTCGCAGGTTATAATGACTCTGTCCCACTGATATGAAAGCCCCATCTGTTTTTGCTGGGACATCATTTTTTCTATATTTGAAAAAGTCCATTTTCTGGGGTCAACTCCACTTTTTATTGCAGCATTTTCAGCAGGAAGTCCAAACGCATCATATCCCATTGGATAAATTACATTGTATCCGTTCATTTCAAGAAATCTTTTGTATGTATCTCCAATGGTATAATTTCGCATGTGTCCCATGTGAAGAGCACCTGAGGGATAGGGGAACATTTCAAGAAGGTAAAAGTTTTTTTTAGAAGGATTTTCAACAAATTTCTGAGATGCAAAAAAATCCTTCCACTTTTTTTCAATTTCTTTAAAATTGTATTCTTTCAT
>JAGHAG010000005.1 GCA_021161625.1 Elusimicrobiota bacterium | reverse complement strand
GGGATATAATAATTGAAAAACTCAAACTCTTATCTATATAACTGCTGCGATAAATTACTATATTTAAAACCTTCAACAATGCAGACAAAAATGCTTCGTATTTAATTTTTATTGAAATATATAAATCCTGACAACAGTCATCAGGCACACATTGATACTTTCTACCGATGTACCATTTTCTAAATGTGGCAGATGGACTTATATATGGGTCATACCTGTAAATGTTTTTCCGCCACAGATTTAAAACCGCCCGTGACGCTTTCTGTTTATTCATCTTTCTCCCCTTTTAGTTAAAGAAATGGATATCACTGCGGAAAATATCGCAGAAATTTTTTGTTTTTGCTGCTGCGGATTGCTTTCTCCTGCTCAGGTGATGCAAGACGTGCCCCGCAATTTGGACATTTAATAAAATCTTCTATAAGCATCTGTTTGCAGTTAGGACAAAAATAAACAGCAATAATGCCAAATTTTTCGGTTAAACACAGGTTTATATCAGAAGGGCTGGTTATCCCACTAACAGAATAAATCTGCAGTGCCTTGGAAACAATGGCTCTTGCCACATTTGCAAAAAGATCTTTGTCATCTAAAGTAGTTTCCAAGCGACTTGCAAAAACTATGCTGTTGCGTAATTCGGGAATGGTTCTATCAGATAAATCATTATCACGAGTGCTTATTGAAGAATAACCGGGAACTGTGGCAGAAACATAGAATCTTATGTCTTTGGCGTGTTTAAGTTCCGGGTCCTGCACCAACACTGCAAGAACCTCATGAATAGCCTGATTGATACGAGGATAATTGGCAACAGGTTCAAGAGTTTTTACTAAACTGGCAAAATAAATCTGTTTTATTCGCGATAGTTCTTTTTCAAAAGGATAACAGGTACCACGATATACAAGCAGTAAATTATCCACAGGAGTATATACCACAGTAAAAACTTTTTTGCTGGATATATCTGCAGGCAGACATTCCATATCGCATAACAAATCATGCAGGTTTTTATAGGTAATGGTTTGATAAACTGGTTTCTTGATGTGGGTAGTATAAAAAGCAAACACTTTCTCGGTTCCGGTTATAGAATCGTAGTTTTTGGGGTCCAGACATTCGGATTTACACTTTACAGGGCGAATGTAATAAGCTGCAATACCATCAATATATTTGCCACTTTTCTCGTGCATGTCCAGCATGTTGTCAAGTTCACACAGCATTCGCATGTAAGTAACAGGTGGCCCGGGAGCCCTTAAATCAAGTGTAATGGTTAGAGTGTTTTGATTTTTTTTAAGGTCAACTTTAGGATTTGGCACGAATTCTTTCATAATTCACCTCCTTTTTGTTATAAGAAATTTTTGCATGACCTCAATTACATTTTTTCACCTACTCTTTTGATAACCTGCATGAGCTGGATGCCGAGTCTTTTCTGTTCTTCAGGCGTGAATTCCACATCATCAGCCATCCCGGCAAGACATTTTGCAACCTTTAATTTGAGTTCTGTGTCCCCTTCTTCCCTTAACCAGCTCCTTATTGCTTCCAGCACCTCTGCCTCTTTCTGTCTCACCCTTCTGTATCCTTCAATCCCACCCATAAGAAAACCCATCAATCTCGGTTTCCAGATAAGACACCATTTAAAATAAAGCAATTTCAGGGCTTTTTTCATTGAGACATCCTCCTTTTAAATCTGGCAATCAAAATATAATTCTGAGAAACTTTGGCAATTCAGAATTTTTCTCCTCTATCACAGGATAAACAAGCAATTTTTTATACTTCAATTTAATTGAAATTCCGTGATACTCCTTGTAAAGAACAACATAAATTCCAAAGATAATACTTGATGCAAGATTGCTCAAACCCACCAGTGTTGCAGCACCTGTGAATACCAGAATCAAAGAACTTGCACCAAAATTCACCAGCATTGCAAGTAATGGAATACTTGCAAGTATCTTAGCCAGTTTTCCGAGAGACCTGAATATAGAAATCTGCACAAGTGCCATTATTATTGTGGCTGTTATAAAAATAAAAGGACTAATCATACCACCTCCATATTTCTGATAACATCTCTGTACAAAAAAACCGCCTTGCCACCTCTTCTGACAATAACATAGTCCTTTTTTACTGCTTCTATTGTGCCTTCAATAACACCACCGTCATTTAAAAATATCGTTGCCCTCTTGCCATAAAATCTGGAAATGGCAAACAATCTTCTAAAGTCAATGTGTTTTATATTGTAAATCAATGCACCTACAACTGCGCCTGCCAGATTAAACATTAAATTTCTAAAATTTCTCATGGATAATATCCTCCTTATGTTAATTTTCATGAAAACTTTGAGTAAATTTTTTTCAGTTTGAACTTTCAGGTTTTATTGCAAATACCCCATCAGTTGTTGCAGTAGTAGCCAGAATAATCTGATGAGCATCATCGCTCATTGAAGGCAGACCCACAAGTGCCTTTGTTCTACTGTCCATGCCCTTCATAATGTTTGAATCCAACAGCAGATGTAAAAACAAGCCCAGCCATGCGCCTGAAATTGCACCTGATTCTATTCTGTTAAGGAGTTCATTATAGGGTTTGTGATGATATTTGTGATATTCACGCACCAGATTAAAAACAGTTCTGAGTAATATCTCAATGCAAAATCCGGGCAGTAAAATATGAGACAGAACATGCCTGTGATTTTTCAGACCTGCAATTTTTGTATCCATATCAGGTATTCCCCCTTCAAAATCAAGGTCAAATCCACCACCCACTATTTTTGCCACAAGACCGATGGTGAAACAATAAATAACCATGTCTGCGATTTTCTTTTTTTTCTTATCAGTATCAAGCGAAACAAATTCATTATAATGCTTCGATATTCTGTTTTTCACATCCCAGGGCAGATTTTTAAGTTTTTTGCCGATTTTTCCGATATCAGATTTAGCCCTGCCTAAACCATGCTCTTTATATTCAGTGTATTTTTTTGCTGTAAAATCAAAAATGTTCTTTGCTGAATGATATAAATTTTTAGCCAGAAAAACCTTGTGTCTGCAGGCATCCTTTACAGCAGAGGCAACAGCATTTTTTATACTTTCTTTAAAATTATGCGGTATTCTTGCAGGAATGTATTTTATGGGTTCAGAATTTATTCTCATATATTACCTCCTGTAAATTTTTTTTAGTCATAAATTGCCACTTCAACTGTCCCCCCCCATAATATAAGACGCAAAACAGTGAAATTTATTTCACTTCTGTATGGAGTTATTTGCAGGAAATGAGGGATGAGTAATGAGTAACGAGTAATGAGGGAAGAATAATGGTAGGCGCAATCTTTAGATTGCGTGTAAAACGCAGGATAAATCCTGCGGCTACCAATTCAAATTTTTGGGATAATTTTGATAATT
>JAGHAG010000167.1 GCA_021161625.1 Elusimicrobiota bacterium | reverse complement strand
TTCGATTCCTTTTTTACTTTTCTTATAACTCGGGCTTCCCTTATTTTAACAGGTGATTTATCCAAAAATCCATTTGTAAAAACTATTGCACCTATTGTATCAACAGGAACTGTGGATAAACTTAAAACCAGAACAACTAAATTAAGGGGAAAAATTATTCTCTGGTTTAAAAATCTGAGATAAAAAACAAACCAGCAAAAAAGAAAAATAAGAATCCATTTTATGGAGAAAATAAAAATTCCTGTTCCAAGAGGATAAAACTTTTTCAGTCCTGTAAAAAGAATAAGAAATCCAGCAATGTTGAGAAAAATAAATGCTCCTGTGATAAAATATGAAAGACCGGTTGAAAACTTCTTTTTTGTAACAGGAACCCTTAAACTTTTTTCCCCGATTTCAGAAAGAAATTTCAAAACACTTTCTATAAAATCGCTGTCAATTTCTCTTATATCTGCCTGGAAATCCACAGAAATTGTATCCCTGAAAAAAGAAAGACCTGTTAAATTATTAAACTTCATTATTTCAAGAAATTTTTCCCTTGTTTCAAAGTCCTGAAAAAAAAGAATTACGCTTTCTTTTGAAGGTGTAGTGATTGTGAAATTTTTATCAATTTCAGGAATGCCTGTTTTTGTTTTCTTTACAATTGATAATTTTGCAAGAAATTCTGAAAAAGGATTTTTCTTCCACAGAAGCATCTGAAAAGGAACTTTGTAGTCAAGTATAATTCTTAAACCTTTATTGCCTTCGGAAAGGGTTAAATCCTGCAATTGATATTTATGACCACAAAATGTTCCTTCAAGAGAATCCTTTTTATACTGTGCCCCAATCCCTTCAGCAATATTTTTTAACTTCCTGCGCTTTTTTGAAACCACAAAAAAGAAAATAACGATAGTAATTATGGCTACCGTAACAATTATAGAAAAAACTATAACTGGCAAAATCATTTTTTATTATACAATTTTTTACTATCTATCTTCGTCCTGAAAAAAGAATAAAGCTTTTTTCTATAACTGAAAATTTCATAACCTGTAAGAATTAAAAAGACAGAAACAAGGACAAAACTTACAACTTTTAAAATGTAACCCGGGGAAATTTTTTTCTTTAAAACAAATTTTACAAAGGCAATAAACAAAACCAAAAGAAAAGAAAAAAGAAAAACAAGTTCTTTCAAACTATAAAGAAAAACCACCACTGTCTCTATAAAAGGGGCAAAAATTCTTCCCATAAAGAACCAGAAAAGAATTCCGCACAGTTCCCCTGCAATAAGATAAATAAAAATGGATGCAAATCTCAATCTGAGTGAACCAAAGAAAAGCATTGTAAAGGGTCTTATTCCAAGAAGAAATGGTCTTATAATCAGAATTTTTTTAAAACCAAAAATTCCTGTGTAGCGAACAATTTTTCTTACCCTTTTTTTATTCAAAAAAATTTGAAAATGTTTTATGGAAAAAACTCTATTGCCGTAAAAATAACCTATAAGATATGGGGCAAGATCGCTCACAAAAACAGAAACAATCAGGAAAAAAAGCATTACATAGGGATTCAGGTATGTTTCAACAGTTAAAAAACCTGCTATCAGAAGCAAAAGTTCCTCTGGAAATGGAAGGAAAAATCCTGCAAGGATTATAAACAGAGAAATAAAAATGTAAGCATAGGCAGAATGTAAAATCAAAAAATCTATCAGAGATTTATTCAACCTTTAATTCCTTTCTGAGGAAAAAACCTGTATGTGAGTTTCTGTTTTTTGCAATTTCTTCCGGGGTTCCACAGGCAACAACCTCTCCACCTTTTTCTCCACCTTCAGGACCCAGGTCAATAATCCAATCAGCAGTTTTTATAATTTCCATGTTGTGTTCTATCACAATAACTGTGTTACCTCTGTCCACAAGACGATGTAAAACTTTAAGCAATTTTTCTATATCTGCGAAATGAAGTCCTGTCGTCGGCTCATCCAGAAAATAAAGGGTTCTTCCTGTTGGGGGTCTTGAAAGTTCGCGTGAGAGTTTCACTCTCTGTGCTTCACCGCCTGAAAGTGTTGTTGCGGATTGTCCGAGTTTTATATAACCAAGCCCAACATCTTTAAGAACCTTCAATTTCTGCTGGATTTTTTTGTGTGCAGAAAAAAATTCAAATGCCTCATCAACACTCATCTCCAGCACATCAAATATATTTTTCCCTTTATATGTTACCTCAAGAGTTTCCTGTGTGTATCTTTTCCCTCCGCAAACATCGCAGGTAACAAAAATATCAGGGAGAAAATGCATTTCAACTTTTTTTACACCATCTCCTTTGCATGCTTCACAGCGTCCGCTTTTCACATTGAAACTGAACTGTCCGGGTTTGTATCCTCTTGCTCTTGCAAGTGGCATGCTCGCAAAAACCGCTCTTATCTCATCCCACACCTTTGTGTAGGTTGCAGGATTGCTTCGCGGAGTTCTACCGATTGGTGTCTGGTCTATGGCAAGAACCTTGTCAATCCTATCCGTGCCAATTATGTCCCTGTGTCTGCCTGGAATTTCTGAAGAATTATAAAGTTTCTTTTTCAGACCCTTTATGAGAATTTCTTCAACAAGAGTTGACTTTCCACTGCCTGAAACTCCTGTTACACACACAAAAACTCCAAGAGGAAATTCAACATCAATGTTTTTGAGATTGTACTGTGATGCTCCCACAACTTTTATAAAACCAAGCGGTCTTCTTCTGATTTTTTTTCTCTGTATGGGCGCTTGGCTGAGATATTTCCTCAGAAGGGATTTTCGGGATTTTAAAACTTCTTGAGGCGTCCCTGTAAAAACCACCATTCCGCCTTTTTCTCCTGCACCTGGTCCCAGGTCTATTATGTGGTCTGCTGACCTTATTATTGTTGCTTCGTGTTCCACAACACAAACCGTGTTGCCATAATTCTTTAACTGTATGAGATTTGAAAGAAGCCGATGAATGTCTCTCTGATGAAGCCCGATTGTTGGCTCATCCAGAACATAAATAATTCCTGAAAGATTGCTTCCAATCTGGGTTGCAAGACGAATTCTCTGTGCCTCCCCTCTTGAAAGGGTTGAAATTGGACGCGAAAGAGTGAGATAATCCAGACCCACGCTTTCTATAAATTTAAGGCGGCTGATTATCTCTTTTAAAAGAGGTTGTGCAATTTTTTTATCAGCACCTTTGAACTCTATCCTTTCAAAAAATTCAAGCGCTCTGAGAACCGAAAAATCACAGATGTCTGCAATTGATAGCCCTTTGATTTTTACAGCAAGGGATTCTTTTTTAAGTCGTTTTCCCTTGCACACAGGACAGATTTCCCGTCTCATGTATCTCTTCATTATCTCTTCCTTCACAAATTCTGAATCTGTTTTATAGAATCTGTCTTCAATCTGTTTTATCACCCCGATAAATGGTGAGCCATAATCATAAAGTTCTGTTGTGCCGTAAAGAATAAAATCCTTATATTTTTTTGGGAGATTTTTCCATTTAACATCTGTTGGTATTTTCAATTTTTCACATGCTTCCTCAAGTTTTCCATAATAATAACCCCTTGCCGCACCTTTCCATCTGTGAGTTCTTGTTGTGATCGGGTCAATCCATGGAAGAACTGCTCCCTCTTCAATTGAAAGATTTTCATTTATAATCAAATCCTCTGCAACCCTCAGAACAGTGCCCAAACCCGAACACTTCGGACAGGCACCATAAGGTGAATTAAAAGAAAAAGTTCTTGGCGAAATTTCTCCTATGCTTATCTTACACACAGGACAGGCGTGGTGAATACTGTAAATTTTCTGAATATCTTCTGCCCTGACCTCACAGATACCGTCCGCAAGTTTTAATGCTGCGTTTAGGGATTCTGTTAAACGGCTTTTTTCAACCTCAAGTTCATCCACAACAACACTTATTGTGTGCTTTTTGTTTTTATTGAGTTTTATGTCTTCATCCAGATTATAGAGATTTTCATCAATAAAAACCTTAACAAAGCCCTGTTTTCTCAATCTCAAAAACAATTCCTCAAATGTGCCTTTTTTCCCTTTTACAAGAGGTGCAAGAATTTTAATGGTTTTATCCGAAAAGTTGTCAAGAACATCTGAAACAATTTCGTCAATGGACTGTCCTTTTATAACCCTGCCACAATTCGGACAATGGGGAATTCCAACCCTTGCAAAAAGAACCCTCAAAAAATCAGCAATTTCTGTTGTTGTTGCAACAATTGAGCGGGGATTGGTGAGGGTCCCCTTTTCCTCAATGGCAATTGCAGGGGATAGATTTGTTATGCTATCAACATCAGGTTTTTGCAGTTGTTCAAGAAACTGGCGGGCATAAGCAGAAAGAGATTCAACATATCTTCTCTGCCCCTCTGCATAGAGAGTGTCAAAGGCAAGGGAACTCTTTCCTGAACCTGAAACACCTGTTATTACAACAAGTTTATTTTTGGGAATTTTTACATTTATGTTTTTCAAATTGTGTGTTCTTGCACCTTTTATTTCAATAAATTCTGTCCTCTGTCCTCTTTCCACTATCCTCTCTTTAAAATCGTGTCTTTAAGAAATTTTCTATCATTTTGATGTGGATAATCTATCATAAAATGTGTTCCACGGGATTCTTTTCTGCTCATGGCTGATTTTATTATTAGTTCTGAAACACAGGCAATGTTTCTCAATTCAATCAAATCCCTTGTAATGAGAAAATTCCAGTAGTATTCATAAATTTCATTCTGGATGTTTTTTATTCTTCTCCATGCTCTTTCAAGTCGTTTTTCACTCCGCACAATTCCGACGTAATTCCACATAAACCTTCTTATCTCATCCCAGTTCTGAGAAATTATAACCGCCTCATCTGATGGTCTTGCTCCATATGTCTTCCACTCTGGAATAACAGGAACTTTCTTCTTTTTAAAAACTGAGGAAATTCTAAAAGCGCATCTCTTTCCAAAAACAATTCCTTCAAGAAGAGAATTTGAGGCAAGACGGTTTGCACCATGAAGACCTGTGCAGGAAACCTCTCCCACTGCAAAAAGACCTTTTAGAGATGTCTCCCCCCACTCGTTCACAG
Source organism: Elusimicrobiota bacterium (assembly GCA_021161625.1). Taxonomy (GTDB): domain Bacteria; phylum CG03; class CG03; order CG03; family CG03; genus JAGHAG01. The sequence goes on along the minus strand of JAGHAG010000167.1, from coordinate 7,060 downwards.
CAACCCCACCACACATATAGTGTGCTGCAGGCACAACAGGAATTGGTTCCTTTGTCATATCAAAGCCAAATTTTTTTAGAGTTTTGTAAAGATATGGGAATTTTCTTTTTATAAAACTTGCCTTTTTGTGGGAAATATCCAGATAAACAAAATCATCGCCTGTTTTTTTCATTGTGTCATCTATTGCCCTTGCAACAATATCTCTTGGAGCGAGTTCTCTAAGAGGATGATATCTTTTCATAAATCTTTCACCCTTTTTTGTAAGGAGAACTCCACCCTCTCCCCTCACTGACTCTGATATTAAAAATGACTTGGCTCTGGGTTCATAAAGGCAGGTTGGATGAAACTGAACGAATTCAAGATTTTTCACAACTGCCCCTGCTCGCCATGCCATCGCAATACCGTCGCCTGTTGCCACATCAGGATTTGATGTATAAAGCCAGCTTTTCCCTGCACCGCCTGTTGCAAGAACTGTATAATTTGCCGTAAACTTTTTTACTCTTCCTGTTCTCTCGTCCAGCACATAAGCACCCCAGCAGTAATTATTCTTTACAATCAAATTTACTGCCATATGATTTTCAAAAACAGTTATGTTTCTTTTTCTCCTCACTTTCCTGACCAGAGCATTTTCTATTACCTCTCCTGTGTAATCTTTTGCATGAATAACTCTTCTCTGAGAATGCCCACCTTCAAGATGAAGGTCAAATCCTCTTCCACGAGAGGTAAATTTAACCCCATAATCCATAAGGTCTTTTATTCTTTCAGGTGCTTCCCTCACAACAATTTCAACAATTCTTTCTGCTGAAAGCCCGCATCCTGTTCTTAAAGTGTCCTGTATGTGATTTTCAAATGTATCATAGGCAGATGCCACACAGGAAATTCCACCTTGAGCAAATTTTGTGGATGAATCAAAAATGTCTCTTTTTGTCACAATCAGGATTTTCAATTTTTGAGGCAAATTCAAAGCAGTAAAAAGTCCCGAAATTCCTGAACCTATTATAAGAACATCTGCTTTCATAACTTTAATTTTATCCAAATCTCCCACTGTTTTCAAGTATCCGTTAAATGGGCTGGTACCCATGTTCTGCCCCTGTTGGATATATGAACGACCCTTCGGGTGGTAAAGGATTTAAGGAGATAAAAATAGATCCTGACAGATTCCATCTTGTGAGAAAAATGTTTGATTTGATGCTCAGCGGAACCACCACTCCTCCACAGATTCTCAAAATTGCTACAGAAGAATGGGGATTCAGAATGAGAAATGGTAAACCAATGGCAAGAAGCACAATCTACAGGATATTTACAGACCCCTTTTATTATGGAGAATTTGAATATCCAAAAGGAAGTGGTAACTGGTATAAAGGAAAACACAAACCCATGATTACTGTAGAGGAATATGACCGCATACAGACTCTTCTGGGCACAAAGGGGCGACCTCGCCCACAAAAGCGAAAATTTGCTTTTACCGGGTTAATAAGATGCGGAGAGTGTGGGGCAATGATTACTGCAGAAGAAAAAAGACAGGTTATCTGTTCTGTTTGTAAATATAAGTTTTCTACTATTAACCATAAGCAATGTCCTAAATGCAACACTCCCATTGAAAAAATGAAAAAACCGACATTACTTCATTACGTTTATTATCACTGCACCAGACGCAAGGATCCGAATTGCAAGCAAAAGAGTATAGAAGAAAAAGAACTTCAGAGACAGATTGTTGATGTGCTGGAAAGAATCAGAATTCCTGAAGATTTCCACAAATGGGCAATAGAAGTTTTAAAGGAGAGTAATAAAATAGAATCTGAAGGAAGGAACAGGATCCTCTCCAATATCAAAAAACAATATACGCAGTGTGTGAAGAAGATTGATGGTTTGATTGATATGCGGGCCAATGGAGAATTGACTGAAGAAGAATTCAGGAAGAAAAAAGAATCACTAATCAAAGAAAAGCAGAGATTAGAGGAATTATTAAAAGATACCGGTCAGAGAGTTGACAACTGGCTTGAGGCAGCGGAGAATGTTTTTAAATTTGCTGAACAGTCTAAAAAGAGATTTGAAACAGGAGATATGGAGACCAAAAAACAGATTTTGGCAGCATTAGGTTCGAACCTAACACTTAAGGATAAAGTTCTGACGATAAAAATAGAAAAACCGCTGATTTTGATGGAAAAAGTCGCATCCGGGTTAGGGCCAAAAAATAAGAGGTTCGAACCTAAATTTTATCGTCGAGAAAACCTTCAAAAAGTACCCAATTTTAAACAAATGCTCCGCGGGCAGGACTCGAACCTGCGACCCGCTGATTAACAGTCAGCTGCTCTACCGACTGAGCTACCGCGGAACTGCATTGATTATATAAAATTTTTTTCTTTCAAGACAATCTCTACAACTTCACATTTTGAAAAAAATCTCATAGGCGGTCCCCATAAACCAGTTCCAGAAGTTGTGTAAATATAAGTATCTTCCTTTTTGTAAAGCCCGTAGGGGTATCTGGAAAAAAAACCAATTAAAACTTCCATGGGAAAAATCTGACCTGCATGCGTGTGTCCTGAAAGTTGAAGGTCTATCAACGAATAAACTTTTTCAAAAATTTCAGGAGAGTGCGAAAGAAAAATTCTAAATTTTCGCTTTTTCTGGGGAAAAATTTTTTCCGTATCCTCAAAACCCCAGTCGATTCCCGCTATTTCCAAATGGTCGGAAAGCAAAACAGTTTCGTTTTTTAAAATCCTTATTCCTGATTGTTCAGCAACTTTCTGAAAAATACCCATTCCTGCATAAATTTCGTGATTGCCTGATACAGCAAAAACCCCATGAGATGCTTTTAGATTTTTCAAAATATTATGAAACTCCTCACTTTTCAAAATGTCGGCATCTATCAAATCTCCTGTTATGCAGATCAGATTAGGTGAAAGGGTATTTACTCTTTCTACAATTTCATCCAACCATTTGAGACTTTTTGCAGAACTTAGGTGCAGGTCTGAAAGATGCACGATTTTAAAGCCATCAAGTTGCGAGGGGAGATTTTTGTATTCTATTTGCACCTTTTTTAAAACAGGGGCTCTTAGTGTGTTAAAAAGAGAATAAATGCAGACAATTCCTGAAATACTCAATGCAATTAAAGTGATGACAGATGAATTTGCCTTTAAAAAAAGACGGGGAATTTCAGAGAGCAACAAAAATGTTATTACCGTTAAAATTATTCCAAACCACGTGCTTCCTACAAAATAGACAATCCTTGTAAAAAGAGAAGATGACCTTTTTATTAAAAATTCCCCCAGCAAAAAGAGAAATGCCCCCATCAGAAGAATTCCCCTCAATAAGAAATTCGCTTTTAATCCGAAATCTCTGGTAATTCTGAAATAGACATAGTAGTGCATCAAAAAATAAATCAGAGAAAATGTAAAAAGAAATCCAAAAAATTTAAGGAGCATCCTCAAAAACAGGCCTTTCGTGTTTTATAAGCCTTATTCTTTTTGGGGGCCAGTATATAAAAAACGCTTTTCCTCTTAAATAGTGTCTTTCAAGAAAACCCCAGAAACGGGAATCCTGACTTCTGTCGCGGTTGTCCCCCATAACAAAAAAATTGTTTTCAGGAATTTTTACAGGACCCCAGTTGTCCCTCGGAGAAAGTTCTCGCGGTAAAATATTTCCCTCTTTAAAAACAACATACGGCTCTTTTAAAGGTTTGCCGTTGATGTAAACTTTTTTATTCTTTATTTCAACCGTCTCGCCAGGGAGCCCTATACATCTTTTTACAAAGTCCTTTTTTGGATTTATCGGAAATTTAAAAATTACAATATCTCCCCTTTTTGGTGTACTGAATTTCAAGTATGTTTTCTTTGTGAAAGGAATTTTCCACCCATAAATAAACTTTACTGCAAACAGATGGTCGCCTATAAGAAGAGTGTCTTCCATTGAACCTGAAGGAATTTTAAAAGCCTGAAGGAGAAAATACATTATGATTGAGACGACAAAAAATGTCTCAAACCACGAGTAAACTTCATCTAAAACTTTTTTAGGAACTTTTTTTATGACAAATTTAAGTATGAGGTATAGAACCCCGATGCCAAGTGCTATATAAAAGACTATTGCTTCCATTATTTTTTCAATATCTCAAAAAAAACTTCCTGTGGCAAGTCCACCCTGCCTATTCTTTTCATTCTTTTTTTGCCCTCTTTCTGCTTTTCAAGAAGTTTCCTTTTTCTGGTAACATCACCACCATAACATTTGGCTATGACATCTTTTCTTATGGCAGGGATGGTCTCCCTTGCAATGACGCGCCCCTGAATTTTTGCCTGCAGGGCAACTTCAAATAACTGACGGGGAATGAGTTTTTTCAACCTTGAAAGAATTTCCCTTGCAAAATAATATGCCTTTTCCTTCCTCTGAATTGAAGCAAGCGCCTCAACGGAAATCCCATTTACCAGAATCTCAACTTTCTCCACATCAGCCTCAACATATTCAATGTTTTTGTAATCAAACGAAGCATATCCCTTGCTCACAGATTTTAAATCAGAATAAAATCCTGCAATCATTTCAGAAAGGGGAAGTTTGTACTTTAAAATCACTTTTTTGGGATTTATGTAATTCATCTCAAGGTATTTTGCGTCTCTTTCTTCGAGAAGTTTCATGCAACTGCCAAGATATTCCTGAGGCGTTATAATTATTGCAGTAACCTGTGGTTCGTAAACTTTTTCAATCTTGCTTTTTTGAGGCCATTCATCAGGACGGGATATCAGGTGAGGCTCTTTGCCCTTCTCTTTCACAAGATATTCAACCTGCGGGGCTGTTGCGAGAATTTCAATCCCCTCTTCCCTTTCAAGCCGTTCCTGAATTATTTCCATGTGAAGCGAGCCCATAAATCCAAGCCGAAATCCAAGCCCAAGTGTTTTTGACTGTTCAGGCTGCCATGTAAATGAGGCGTCATTTAAGTTCAACTTCATAATCGCTTCCCTCAGCATTTTTTCTGTTGTGTTTCCTATAGGATAAAAAGAAGAAAAAACAAAGGGTTTTATTTCCTTAAAACCCGGTATTGGCTGTGCAGAATTTTTGGGGTCTGTAATTGTATCTCCGATTTTTATTTCCCCGAGATTTTTTATGGATGCTGTAAAATATCCGACTTCACCTGCAGAAAGTTTTTCCACTTTTTGAGGATGAGGTCTGAAAACGCCTATTTCCTGAACCTCATAAACTTTTCCAGTTGCAAGGGTGGTTATCTTTGTAAGTGGTTTTATTTCGCCATCAAAAACACGCACATAAACAATCACTCCTTTGTATGTGTCAAAAGATGAATCAAAAATCAAAGCCCTCAATGTGCTTCTGGAATTTCCACGAGGCGGGGGTGTGAGTTCAATTATTTTCTCAAGCAAAAAATCAACTCCCTCTCCTGTTTTTGCAGAAACTCTTATAACCTCATCAGGGGAAATGCCAAGAAGTGATGCGACATTTTCAGAAACTTCGTCTGTTCTTGCTCCTGCCATGTCAATTTTGTTTACAACAGGTATTATTTTGAGATTGTTTTCTTTTGCAAGATTGTGGTTTGCAATCGTCTGTGCTTCAATTCCATCTGTGGCACTAACAATAAGAACCGTTGACTCGCAGGCTTTTAGAGAGCGGGAAACCTCATAGGAAAAATCAACATGACCAGGAGTGTCAATGAGATTTAATTCCAGATCCCTGTAAGGGATGCTTACCGCTTTTGCTTTTATTGTAATGCCTCTTTCTTTTTCAAGGGACATTGAATCAAGCGAGGGCGTGGAACCTGAATACTTTTTAAGAAGCCCTGTTATTTCAAGAATTCTGTCTGCAAGCGTGCTTTTGCCGTGGTCTATATGCGCAATCAAGGAAAAATTTCTTATGTTTTTCATAGATTTTTTATACCTTTTTTTAAGAATTTTAGCAAAGAATTTTTGTGTTGATGAGTGTTTGTTTTATTTTTTATAATAAAATATGGAAAAGAGTGTAAAAATAACTGTTTCGGGTATCGTGCAGGGAGTAGGTTTCAGGTGGTTTGTTGAAAGAAATGCAAGGGCAATTGGTCTTTCTGGAACGGTGAGAAATCTTTTTAATGGAAATGTTGAAATAAAAGCAAAAGGAACTGAAAAGCAGATTAAAGAATTGATAAAGACCCTTTACAATGGTCCCGGAAGGGTGAACGATGTTTTTGTAGAAGACATCCCCAATATCGACGTAAAAGGTTTTCATATAACATTTTAGTTGCTATAAAAAAATAAATTTGCTATGGTAATTTGTGTTTCTGCCCCCATGGACTAACGGTTAGGTCACCACTCTTTCAAGGTGGCAGTGGCGGTTCGATTCCGCCTGGGGGCAAAATTCCTTTTATCGTCTAAAAATCTCTTTATCTCCTACTGTTCTTATCCCTTTAAAATACCTAAAGTGTGTAGTCATTTGTGTAGTCATTTTTAATTTGATATGCGATATAAATGATTGAAAAACTTAATCTAAATTATTTCAAAATACCAAATTACAAGCACCAAATTACAAATAAATTCCAAATTACAAGCACCAAATATCAAACAAGTTCCAAATTCCAATGACCCAAATCCTAAACTTCCTGTTTTGAACATTTGAATTTGGATATTAGCCTGCATTATTCATGCATCCCCGATGAATATCGGGGACAGCCCTTTCTGATGCGATAAAGATATAACATTTTTCGGAAGTAAGGTAAAATATAAAAAACGACGATATGATAGAAAAACTTTTACAAGACAAGAAAGGGCTGGGCTAACCCAGCCCCTTCTTTACGAAGGGGCTGCCCGAAGGGTGAATTATTCACACTTACATTCTGTATTTGGCAGATTGACAATAAATAAACATAGTGTGAATAATTCAGGTTAGGATTTGTTTGGGACCACCGCCCTTTTTCAAAAGGGCGGGGCCCAGCCCATCTGGAGATGGGCTGTGGTTTGCTATTTGGAATTTGGGATTTAATCCTTGTTTGGAATTTGTGATTTAACATTTCTTTCTTTCCTCTATCCTCTATCCTCTGTCCTCTATCCACTTTTTTCCTTGTCACTTTATTTTCTTGTCTCCATATCACTTT
>JAGHAG010000168.1 GCA_021161625.1 Elusimicrobiota bacterium | reverse complement strand
CGAATAAAAGCGTTTATCTTGTCGGGGTCTTGGATTCTATAAAACTGGAGGAAGTTTTAAGAAAAATAATTCCGTATAAAAGTTCCTTTTTCTATATGGTAGACACAAAAGGAAATGTTTTATTTTTTGAAAGAGAAAGAGCAAAGTTTAAGGATTTCAAAAAAAGAATTGTAAAAAGAGACGGTGAAAAATTTTTTGAAGTTTCTGCGCCTGTGTCAGGATTTAGTGGATGGAAAATAATTTTTTCTGCACCTTACAGAACAGTTTTCAGCGGAATTATTTATTCAAAAACACTTGGCATTGTTTTTATTTTAATTTCAGTTTTTGCAGCAGTTTTTCTTGCTTTTTATTTTTCAAAAAAAATTTCCCAACCTCTTGAGGAGCTTTCAAAAGGCGCAATTGCCTATGCAGAAGGAAATTTTGAATATCAGATAAACCTCAAGACAGGTGATGAACTTGAACTTCTGGCACAGCAATTTAATAAAATGGCTCAAAAAATTTTTAATATGAAGAAAGGGCTGGATGAGGAAATTCGTGCTGCCAACCGAAATCTTGCAAATGCCTATGAGGAACTCGCAAAGAAAAGTGAGCAGCTCCGTCTTCAGGATCAGTATAAAAGTCAGTTTCTTGCAAACATGAGTCATGAATTGAGAACCCCTATGAATGCAATAATAGGATTTACAGACCTTCTTAAAGCAGATGTTTATGGAAAACTTACAGAAAAACAAAAAGAAATCCTCTCAAAAATTCAAAGAAATTCAAATCATCTTTTAAACCTCATTAACGATATTTTAGACCTTTCAAAAATTGAGGCAGGTAAAATTGAACTTCTGCCTGAGAAGTTTGATTTGAGGGAACTTATAAGTGTAATTTCATCTGACTTTGAAGCAATTAAGAAAAATGTAGAATTTAAGGTTGAGTGTCCTCAAAGGATTTTGCTTTTTCAGGATTTGGCCCGTCTGCGACAGGTGATATTCAATCTTCTTTCAAATGCTTTTAAGTTTACAGAAAAGGGAAGGGTTTCTTTAAAGGTTACACCAAGGGAAAAAGTTGTAACAATTTCCGTTTCAGACACAGGTATAGGCATAAAAAAAGAGGATATGGAAAAAATTTTTGAAACATTCCAGCAGGCTGATGCAACAATAACAAGAAAGTTTCAGGGCACAGGGCTTGGTTTAAGCATTTCAAAGAAACTTGTTGAAATGATGGGAGGCTGGATAGAGGTTGAAAGCGAATACGGGAAAGGTTCTGTTTTTACAGTAAACATCCCGTATGAAATGCCAAATAAAAGTGATATAGAGACAAGGTGACAAAGAAAAAAGTGGAAAGTGGATAGAGGAAAGAGGATAGACAAAATGTCATTCCTGCGAAAGCAGGAATCCAGAAAACAGAAGTCAGAAGTCGGAAGTCGGAGGTCGGAAGTTGGAAAATCCCCCTTTGTATTCCCCCCTTTTCAAAAGGGGGGAAATAGGGGGGATTATAAAAATTAAAAATGACGGATGAAAAATTGAAAGTTTTTCATCTTGATAGTGAAAGGACTTTTCGTGGTGGAGAAAGACAGGTTCTCTATCTCATAGAAGGGCTTAAGGAAAAGGGAGTAGAAAATTTCCTATTCTGTCCTGAAAATTCACATCTTTTCAAAGATGTAGATGTAAAAAAGTTCCCTCTATCCATGAGAGGGGAATTTGATATTTTTTCTGCGATAAAACTTTCAAAATTCATAAAAAAATTTAAACCTCATATTTTACACTCTCACACAGCACATGCTCTCTCAACAGCAATTATTGGGAAGAAATTATCAGGTAAAAATCCAAAAATCATAGCATCCAGAAGGGTGGATTTTCACATAAGGAGCAGAAAAAAATATCTCCAGGCAGATAGAATTATTGCAGTTTCAAATTTTGTAAAAAAAGTTCTTATTGAGGATGGAATACCTGAGGAAAAAATTGATGTGGTTTATTCTGGAATTGATTTAGCAGATTTTGTAAATCTTGATGGTGAGTATCTCAAAAAAGAATTCAATATAAGGAAGGATGAATTCATTATTGGCAATATAGCAGCACTTACAGAGCAGAAAGACCATGAGACGCTTTTAAAAGGGGTTTCTCATTTAGAAATTGATTTTAAACTTTTTATTGTCGGAGAAGGGCATTTGAGAAAAAAACTTGAGAGGTTATCTGAAAAACTTAAAATTAAAGATAGAGTGATTTTTACAGGATTCAGAAAGGATGCAAGAAATTTTTTAAAGATTTTTGATTTGTTTGTTTTAACTTCAAAATGGGAAGCTCTTGGCACATCCATCCTTGATGCAATGGCAACAGGAGTTGCTGTTGTTGCAACAAAAACAGGCGGTATTTCTGAAATGATTGAAGACGGAATTAGTGGGTTTCTTGTTAAAGCAGGCGACCATAAAGATATTGCAGACAAAATAATTTTTCTTAAGAAAAATAAAAGTGTAAGGGATAAAATTATATTTAATGCCGGGGAAAAAATAAAAAAATTCAGCATTAAAAATATGGTCGCAAAAACATATCAGATTTATACAGGACTAAAAATTTTGTAAAATAGCGAATGAACTTTCTCAATAGATTAGTATGGCAAGAGTAAAAATGCTGACAGATCGCATCGGAAATTGAAAATTTCCGATGGAGAGGGTAAGATTTTTTATAAAATAAGGAATAAATTTTTCAAGATAGTCAGGGAATAGATGAGAATTTATGAAGGCAGTAAAAAATTATAAAGAAAACGAGGGTTTCAGTCCCGATTTATCGGGACTGACTATCTTGATTCCGACATTTAATGAGGAAAAAAATATAAGGCAATGTATTGAAGGGATTAAGTGGGCTGATGAGATTTTAATTGCAGATTCTTTCAGCACGGATAAAACCCTTGAAATTGCAGGGCAGTATCCGAATGTGAGAATTATTCAGAGGGAATATCATTATTCAACAAGTCAAAAGAACTGGGCAATTCCTCAGGCAAAAAATGACTGGATTCTGATTGTGGATGCAGATGAAAGAGTTTTGCCTGAACTTGCCGAGGAAATAAAAGAAATTGTTAAAGGAGAATTTAAGGAAGATACCCCTGTTGCATACTGGATAAGAAGAGAAAATTTCTATCTTGGAAAAAGGATAAAGTTCTGTGGCTGGCAGAATGACAAAGTGATACGCCTTTTCAGAAAAGGAAAAGCAATTTATGAGGATAAATTTGTTCACGGAGAGATGATTGTTGATGGTAAAGTCGGGATATTAAAAAATTCTCTTAAACACTATACGATAGAAAACATTTCGGAACACTTAAAAAAAATAGAAAAGTATTCCACATGGAAGGCAATGGAGAGAAAAAAAAGAGGCAGAACTTCAGGAATTTTTGTGATTGCAGGAAAAACTTTTTTTAAATTTTTCAGGGATTATTTCTTGCGACTCGGTTTTCTTGACGGTATATACGGATTTATACTCTGTGGGATATCCGCTTTTTCTGAATTTATAACGTATTCAAAACTGTGGAAAATGCAGAAGGATGAAAAAATTTCTCGCAATACAGATTAAACAAATAGGAGATTGCATTGTTACAGAACCTATTTTTCATGCAATAAAAAAGACATACCCTGAGAGCAAAACCTTTTTTCTTGTTTCAAAAAAAATATCTCCTCTTTTCCAGAAAAATCCCTATATTGATGAAGTTATTCCATATTACTTTAATAACCCATTAAAAATGCTTTTAGAATTTTTTGGTAAGAAATTTGATTTTATCTTTGATTTTCTGGGAAATCCGCGAAGCAGAATGCTTCTATTTTTTATGAAAGGGGAAAAAATTGGGTTCAAGAAAAGGGGAAGTTTTTTCTTTTATGACATTTCTGTTGAGAGAAATAAATTTCCGGAATATGCTGTGAAAACAAAACTCAGGCTTCTTGAAGCAGCAGGAATAAAGGGTGAAGTTCATATTCCCCAGATATATTTAACTCAGGATGAGAGAATAAAATTTGACGCTTATTTTGAAAAACTTAAGAAACCTGTGGTTGCGATATCTCCCACGAGCAGAAGACAGGCAAGACGATGGAAAAAGGAATATTTTGCTCAACTTGCAGATAAGTTAAAGGATGATTTTGAGGTTGTTTTTGTCTGGGGACCAGGAGAAATTGAATATGTAAAATCAATTGTTGCAATGACAAAATCAAAGCCACTAATTTCTCCTTTTTTAGATTTGAGAGAACTTGCATCTTTTCTTTCAAGATGTGATTTGCTGGTTTCAAATGATAATGGCCCAAGACACATTGCTGTTGCTGTTGGGACACCCACTCTTACAATTCATGGCCCTTCAAATCCTGTTTCGTGGAAACCGCCTTTTGAAAATCACAGGACACTTCAGGCTGATATTGACTGTAAAAACTGTGGAAAAAGAATTTGTGAAGATTTAAAATGTATGGAACAGTTAAAACCTGACCTCGTTGAAAAGGAGATAAGAGAAATGTTAAAATTTAGCAGGAGGAATTATGGATAAAAGATTTGGCGAACTTGTAAGCCAACTGGCACAGGTCAACATTAAATTGTGGCATGTTGAGGATGAAGCACGCTCTGAAGATGACAGAGTTGTGGCAAGGGCAAAAAGGGAAATAGATAAGTTAAATCAAAAACGAAACGACCTTATTGAACAGATAGATGAACTGGCAATGGCATTGAAAGAGGGGAAAAATGGCTGAAACAATTGGCTCTTTGGTTGATAAAATTTCAATTTTTGAGTTGAAAATCTATCATATGTCAGAACAAATTCACAGAGATGATGCTTCTCCTCAGCACAGAGAACTTTGTAAACAGCGTCTTAAAATTCTCAAACAACAGCGCGATGACCTTGTTGAAGAATTAAACCAACTTTATGCGGATATAAAAGAGGGGAGAAAAAAAATTAAAATTTACAGACAGTTTAAAATGTACAACGACCCGTCATACAGAATAAAAAGTCAGTGAAAAATTTAGTTTTATGCAATATCCCATGGTATTCTGGTTTGAGTCATTATGCTCTGGATGTTGCAAAAGCACTTCTTGAAGAAAAAGAAGATGTTTTCTGGGCTCTTGAGCCGGATACAGTTCTCTGGAGGAAAGTTTCAGAAACCCCGATAATAAAAATTTCCCAGACAAACCGAAAGAGTTTCAATTTTATAAAAAACCTTTCTTTAATAAAAAAAGTTCTTCCAGAACCTGACAGAATTTTTGCTTTTACAGGTCAGGGTCTTTTTCTCGGTTATCTTTTAAAGAGAAAACATAAGAGTAAACTTTATCGTTTCAGAACAGAAAGTTATGATATAAAGAAAAATATCTTCAACAGATATCTGTATAAATCCTGTGATTTTGTTTTTGCAGGGAATAAAAAAATTGCATTGGAAATAGAAAAACTTGGGGTAGAAAGGGTTGAGGTGCTTTATGGAGGGGTTGATACAGAAAAATTTGTCTTTTCACCCATTCCAGAAGAAAAAAGAATTGGCTATGTGGGGCGTCTGGGATTTGTTAAAGGAATAGATGTTTTATGGGAGGCAATGAATAAGGTCTGGGAAAAGATTCCTGATTTAAAGCTTGCAATTGCAGGCGGAGATACAAAGCAGTATCAGTGGGAAAATATAAAAGAAAATTTCAAAGGGCCTGTTGAATATTTTGGGAAAATTTCAGAGGAAGATGTTCCAAGTTTTATGAAGGAATGTCTTTTTGGTGTTATTCCCTCTACAGGTTCAGAGGCAACTTCCCGTGTTTTGCTTGAGTGGTGGGCAACAGGCAGAGGGGTTGTTGCTTCCTGTGTGGGTATGATAGGAGAAGTTGCAGAAGATGGGAAGGATTCTTTTCTTGTAGAACCAAAAAACCCTCATAAACTTTCTGAAAAAATTTTGCTCTCTTTTTCTGACCAGAAATTAATCAGTTTTTTCAGCCACAATGCCCGCAGTAAAGTTGAAAAAGAATTTTCTTTGAAAATTTTTAAGCAAAGGCTTTTTGAGAGAATATGAGACCTGAACTGACGATTATTGTTAATATGTATAAATATGCTAAATTTTTGAATTTGTGTCTGGACAGCCTTCAAAATCAGACCTTTAAAAACTTTGAAATTATTGTTGCTGATGATGGTTCAGGGAAATCTGTAAAAAAAGTGGTAGATTATTTTCGTGAAAAATTACACATAACACACATCTGGCAGGAAGATAAAGGTTTCAGGAAGTGTCTTATTCAAAACAAGGCGGTTTTGTTGAGCAGGGCAGACAAACTTTTTTTTATAGATGGAGATATTGTTTTTCACCCCTTTGCAGTTGAAAGGGTCTTAAAGAGATTAAAGGATGGTATTTTCATTACTTCACGCGTTGTGCGTCTTTCAAAGAAGATAACTCAAAAAATTTTAAGAGGGGACTTTGATGCAAAGAAAATTTTTTCACCGTATTTTACTCTTGCACTTTTCAGGGACTGGCTTTTTAACATAGGAAAACCAAAACATTTAAGAACAAGATTTTTGCAGTTTGGAATATACATACCACAACCTTTTGTAAGAATAGTTCAGAAATTTAAAAAACACAAAAAAACAGCAGGAGGATGCTGGGCTGTTTATAAAAGATATTTTGAGGCAATAAATGGGTTTGACAATACCTATGTTGAATACGGGCATGAGGATTTTGATGTTTACTGGCGTATGCACTGGCTCGGGGTAAAATCAGAGATTGCAACAAATGAAATTATTGGATATCACCTCTGGCACCCGAAGAGAATATACGGCAAAGAAAACAAGAAAAAGCAAATTATGGCAAGATTAAAACAAAAACCTGAGTGTGAGAACGGGCTGAGACAGATAAAAAAAGAAGAGATAACCATTTTAAAATGAGAATAGAAAGGAT
>JAGHAG010000035.1 GCA_021161625.1 Elusimicrobiota bacterium | reverse complement strand
TAAGTTTTTGGAAGTTGGTAAATTAATAAATGGTTTGATTTCATCTGCTCAAAAGAGGTCGAAATGAAAAAAATTTTTTCTCTGATTACTGGTTCCTGGTTCCTGATTACTGGTTACTGGTTACTGGTTACTTCTTTATTCGCATCAGTGAATATTACAAAAGTATCCGTCCTGGATTCTCTGGGAAATTCCAGAACCGTATTTTCTTCAAATGAAAAAATTTCCATGAGAATAGAGACAAACTGCACCTCTCCTGTTTCAAGGATTTATTACAGATTTTACATTTATAATCCTTCAGGAATGCAGGTTTTTTATCATGATGGCAATTCAACCGAAGGGAATGTGGGGCAGGGTGCTGCAACCATCAGAAACATTCCTGTTTCCTCAATTTATTCTTCAATTGGAATTTACACTTTTAAAGGCGAAGTTGTTGTTGATGGCACTGTTCAGGATTCAAGAAACATTACTTTTTCAATATATTCACCACAGATAACCCTGACCTATCCGCCGAATGGGGTGGAAGACCTTGTTGACAGACCAGTTGTATTCAGATGGGTTTCATCAGGCGCATCAAGATACAGGGTTTATGTAGATGATGAGAGGTCGTTTTTTAATCCCATCTGGCAGACAGACACAACAGCAACAAGCGCAACCTATCCTTTAAATCCTGCTGAAGACAGGCAGAAGCTTTCATCAGGAGTTGTTTATTACTGGAAGGTTGAGGGATATTCCTCAGATGGAACGCTTGTTGCAGAATCTCCTGAGCCATTTTCCTTTTCAATAAAGGAAGAAGCAACATCCACATCAATGAGAAATGCGGGATTTATTTCCATTATTTATGATATTTCCAGCACACCTCCTCAGGATGTAAAATTTATTCTAAAGGTAAAAAATACAGGTGACCAGAGCATAAGTAATCTGAAGGTAAATCTGTTTGTGGACGGGGTGCTTTCTGGAAATTATATAATACCAACCCTGCTTGCAGGGCAGACCCAGGATGTTGTAATAGGCACATCAGGGATATTCAAAGAGGCGGTTCTTGTAACAGGTGTTCTGGATATTTCAGATGACAATGTGAAGGACAACATTTTAACAAAAACAGTTGAAATTCCTCTTCCACCTGAATACAGAAATGTTCCAAAAATTCTTGGAAGGGTTGTTGAAAAAACAACAGGTATGGGAATTGGCGGGATTGTTGTAAAAATAAAAGGACCTCTTTCAGCAGAAAAAATCACAAATCCTGGTGGATTTTATAAATTTGAGAAACTCCCGCTTGGGAAATATACAGTGCTTGTTGAAGATACCAATGATTATAAAGGGGATTTTCTTGAAGTGGACATTCGGGATAAAAGAGCCTTTAGGGTTGAGGATTTAAAAATAGAGGCAGTTATAAGCGTAGAAAAGCAATACTCTCCTGAGGAAATATGGCAGAAAATAAAGAAAAAAATAAAGGATGCAGAGATTTTAAAAGAACTTGAGAGATACAGATGTGTTGAGGCATCTCTTTTTCCATCTGGCAACATTGACAAAACCATTGATGATATTGAAGACGGTAAATTGAAAATAAAGGGTTTAAAACTGGAGACAGTAAAATGATGAAGAAGTTAATCTGTCTGATTGGATTTGTTCTATTGGTAGGTTTGGGTTTTGCAGAGGAAAAAACACCAATAGCAATGTTGAGCAGTGTTCGGGGAAAAGTTTTTGTGCTCAGGGAAGGGGCAAAGGAGCCTGTAAGGGCAAAAACAGGAGAACTTCTCTACAGTGGTGATAAGGTAAAGACAGAAGCAGGAGCAAGGGCTGTTGTAAATTTTGTAAGTGGAATAGAAATAATAGTTGAATCCAACACAGAATTTACAATAAAGACAGATGAAAAAAGTTTAAAAAAGCAGGAAGAACTTGAAATGCTGTTTGGAGAGTTGCTTTCAAAAGTGCCAAAGGGAGTTGATTACAGGGTAAGGACACCGCAGGCAGTTGCTGCAGTAAGAGGCACAATGTTCGGAGTTGAGTGCACGGGAAATAAAACGGTTGTTTATGTTGTTGAAGGAGAGGTTGAAGTTTACAATAACAATGGAAAGGTTGTCTGCAAGGGAGGTGAAAAAACAGATGTATCAGAAGGAGCCGCACCAAATCCTGCACAGAAGATAGAAGATGAGGACACGGAGAAATTTGAACAATTTAAGGAAAAGGCAAAACCAGAAGTGAAACTCAAAAGTGAAAAAGGATTTGTTGAGGATATTCCTGCTGAAGTGGAAATAACTGTAAAAAATTTTGAGGGCAAGGTTGAATTAAAACTCTCACCTGCAGATTTTGTTATTTCACAGGACAGGATAAAATGGAAAAACAAAGCCTCCTTTTTAATAAAAGAAAAATTGACTCTTTTCTGCATGAAAAAAAATCCAGGTCCTGCAGTTCTTACATTAACAGGAAAAGAGATAGAAACCACCATTATTGCATTGAATTTTTCAGAGGCACAGGAAAAAGCACTTGAAATTGAACTTGAAAATTCAAAGAAGCTTTATCTGAAATTTAAGAAATAAAATCTTTCTTTTTTCCCTAAAGTTTTGTATATAAACTTATGCAGATGTGTCCACATTTCAGAAGATGCGGTGGCTGTTATTATCTGGACATCCCTTACACACAACAGATTAAAAAAAAGCAGGAATATCTAAACAACACTCTTTCTTTTTTAAAGGGTGTGAAGATTGAACAAATCCATCCCTCACCGCAGGAATTCTTTTACCGAAACAAGATGGAATTTACATTTGGTGGAACTGCAGAAGAACCCATTCTCGGTCAGCATTATATCGGTTCATTTTTGAGAATTGAAAACTTAAAGATGTGTCTGCTTTTTGATGAAAGGATTGGCAGAATTCTTGAGGATGTAAGGGAATTTGCCAGAAAATTTAAAATTCCCCCGTATAACAAAAAAACACACACAGGAATTTTGAGGCATCTTAAAGTAAGAGTTTCCAAAACAACAGATGAAATGATGATAATTCTTGTAACTACAGATGCTTTTAATTTCCATGATGAATTTGTAGAAGTTTTCAAGAAATATCCTTTTGTAAAAAGTATTTACCATGGAATAAATCGGAAACTCTCTGACATTGCTTTGTGCGATGAATACAACTTGATCGCTGGAGAAGAGTATATCAGAGAAAAAATTGACAGCATATCTTTTCTGATTTCTCCAGAATCGTTTTTCCAGCCCAACACGCAAGTTGCACACATAATTTACAGGGAAACAAAAGAGGAAATGAAACTTACATCAGACGAATATGTTTTAGACCTCTATTGTGGTTCTGGAGGAATTGGGCTTTACATTGCAAAGGATGTAAAATTTGTTTACGCGATTGACATAGACATAAATTCTACAAAAATTCTTGAGGAAAACCTGAAAATAAACGATTTAAAAAATTTAGAAGTGATTACAGGCGATGTGAGAAAAATTTTGCCTTTTGTAAAAAGGAATAATTTTGATTTTGCTATCTGCGACCCGCCCCGTTCAGGGATGAGTAAAAAAGCAATAAGAAGGGTTTGCGAGAAAGATGTTAAAAAAATTATGTTTTTTTCGTGTAAAATAGAGACAGGAGTTGAAAATTTAAAGGAATTTTTAAAATGCGGTTATAAAGTAAAAAAGGTTATTCCTTACGACATGTTCCCTCACACCCCTCACATGGAAGTGATATTTTTTCTTGAGAGATGAATCTTGCTGATTTAAATCCTGAGCAGTTAAAGGCAGTTCAAAAACTTGACGGACCTGTTTTAGTTCTTGCAGGAGCAGGCACAGGAAAAACCCGTGTTATAACATACAGAATTGCAAATCTTATTGAGCATGGGGTAAAACC
>JAGHAG010000008.1 GCA_021161625.1 Elusimicrobiota bacterium | reverse complement strand
TTCTTATTGCGGATGGGATAAGATAATATCCTTTGTGTTTTCCGCCTGAACCAAGATTTATGTAAAAAATAACTTTTTCCTGAGGAATTCTTTTTCTAAAAGGAAAATTTTTAAGAATTACCCCCCACTTAATATAGGTGGGATTAGAAAGTCCTGCCTCTTTTATCCATTTGTAATTTCTTTTTGTGTGGGCAAGATTCACATCATAAAGCCCCCTGTGAGATTTAAGACCATCTTTTAAAATCCAGTCAGGGTAGTTTATTGTTTTTATTCCAAGTTTTCTGAAAATTTCTGTTTCCTTTTTCATACCTGTTTTTCCATAAGTATTCTGGTCCTGAAAGAAAAGAATGTCTGGTTTAAAATCATCAATCCACTTCCAGAAAGAAGGCACATCAATGTTCATGTCTTCAGGACCTTCCACAACATTTTCTCCATGCCAGCGAAAAGGGGTTAACCACGCTTGAGCCCTTGAATAAATTTGATATTCAATTTTATCTTTGAATTTTTCAAATGTATAAACCCAGTTTTTTGCAATATATCCCATTCCGCATTCACCCCATGCAGTTACAAGACCAGCTTTTACTTTTTTCATGTTTTGATTATAGCAAATAGAGTTTCTAAAAACTCTTAAGCCAGTGGATATTTTTTAGATACCAGAAAACAGTTTTTTTAATGCCGAGAGAAAACTTTGTTTTTGCCTTCCAGTTAAGTTCTTTTTTTATTTTTCTTGTATCAAGAGAATATCTGAAATCATGACCGGGTCTGTCTTTCACAAACTTTATAAAATCATGTCCTTTTTTGAGGAGTTTTAAAATTTCTTTCACAGTGGATATGTTAGGACGCTCCTCTCCGCTTCCTATATTGTAAGCATGACCGATTTTACCTTTATCAAGAATCAAAAAAATTGCATCACAGCAGTCAGAAACATATAGCCATTCTCTTACATTTTGCCCTTTTGCATAAACAGGAACTGGTTTTCCAGCAAGAACACTTTTTATTGCAACAGGAATGAGTTTTTCAGGATACTGCCATGGTCCATAGTTGTTTGAGGGTCGCGCCACAACCACAGGAAGACCATAGGTTCTAAAATAGGCAAGGGCAAGCATATCTGCTGCCGCCTTGCTTACAGAATAAGGAGAATTTGGTCTGAAAGCAGAATTTTCAGTAAATTTTCCCTTTTTTATCTCTCCATAAACCTCATCTGTTGAAATGTGGACGAATTTTTTAACCCCGTATTTTAACGAGGCATCTAAAAGCATCTGTGTTCCGATGACATTTGTCCTCATAAAAGGAGTTGCATTTTTTATGCTTCTGTCAACATGGGATTCTGCAGCAAAATGGATAACAGCATCGGGTCTCTCTTTTTCAAAAATTTTAAAAATCTGTTTTCTTGAACAGATGTCGGTTTTGTAAAAGATGTATTTTCCTTTGACTTCTTTAAGACGTCTCAAATCTCCAGCGTAAGTAAGTTTGTCAACAACACAGGTTTGATATTTTTCTCTTACTGCCCTGCGGACAAATTCACTTCCAATAAATCCTGCACCACCTGTTATGAGTAGTTTAGAAAACCTTTTACGCATTCTTCCAGCACCTCATGAATATCTCTTATAGGGAAACCTGTTTTTTTAAGTTTATCAACGGATAAAATTAAGTTTGTTCGGGTCAGTTTCAGGTCTTTAAGTTCTATTATTTTGTAATTAAAATCAGGCACAAATTTTTTATAAACATCTAAAAGTTCTGAATACTTTAATGCACCGTCATTTACCACATCGAAAAGCCCCCGTGCATCTATTTTTATTAGATGTTTAAGTGCTTCAAGAAAATCCGGTATGTAGGTTATTGAATTCGGCACATCAATAATGCGGTCCTTGTATTTTAAAAGTTTTGAAAGGATGTTTTTTGGATGATGACGGTTGTCAAGAGGAATCCGTATTCGCAAAATTAAAAAATTAAGGTCCTTACAAAAGTTTAAAAGAGCCTGTTCAGAGTAAATTTTTGTTCTTGAATAAAAAAGTTTCCAGTACTTGGGAGGGTCTTCTTCTGTAATGGGTGCGGGATTATTATAGTCAAAATCATAAATACAACCGCTTGAGATGTGAACAAATTTTATTTTGTTTCTAAGGCAAACTTCAGCAAGATATATTGGCACAAATGTGTTGGAAAGCAAAGTGCCATCTATATCCTTTTCGCAGTCATCCACATTGTGTTTTCCAGTGTAGCCAATTGCATTTATGAGGATTTCAGGATTAAATTTTCTTATTTCCAATTCAGCATCTTTGTAACACTGAATAAGTTTTTCTGTTATCTCACCCCCCAGAGTTTCATGTATCCTTGTTCCAATAAAACCTTTGCCAAAAATCAAAATTTTATTCTTCATAAGCAACTCTCCTGAGATATTCCCCATAGTCAGTTTTTATCTTATCGGCAAGTTTGAGGAGTTTTTCTCTTGAAATAAAACCTTTTCTAAAAGCAATTTCCTCAACAGAACCAATTTTAAGTGCCTGCCTGTCTTCAATTGTTTTTACAAAAATGCCTGCTTCAATAAGGGAGTCATAGGTTCCTGTATCAAGCCATGCAAAACCTCTCCCTAAAAGCTGGACAGTAAGTTTTCCCTTCTCAAGATAAAATTTGTTTATATCTGTTATTTCAAGTTCTCCGCGAGCAGAAGGTTTGAGCCCTTTTGCTATTTTAATTACTTCATTGTCATAGAAATAGAGACCTGTTACAGCGTAATTTGATTTTGGCATTTTAGGTTTTTCTTCTATTGAGATGACTTTGCCTGATTTGTCAAATTCCACAACCCCGTATCTTTCAGGGTCTTTTACATAATATCCAAAAACAATGGCTCCTTCTTTGAGGGAAGATGCTTTTCCGAGAATTTCACCAAATCCGCGTCCAAAAAAAATGTTATCTCCAAGAATAAGACAGACAGTGTCTTTTCCTATAAATTTCTCACCAATTATAAATGCCTCTGCCAGACCCCGTGGTTCTTCCTGCTGGGCGTAGAAAAGAGAAATTCCGAGTTCACTTCCATCACCAAGAAGGTCTTTAAATCGGGGTAAATCAACAGGGGTGCTTATCAAAAGGATTTGGCGAATTCCTGCAAGCATAAGTGTTGAAAGAGGGTAATAAATCATTGGTTTGTCGTAAACAGGCAGAAGTTGTTTGCAGACACCTCTTGTTATTGGATAAAGTCGCGTGGCTTTTCCTCCAGCAAGAATAATTCCTTTCATACATAAAATGTACATTTTTTAAAAAAAATTTTCAAACCTCTTTCAATCGCGAAGCGCCCGTTCTAACGGGTTTTACTTGAAAAAACTGATAAAAGATGATAAAAATATACAGAAAAAAAATGACAAATGAAAAATGAAAAAATAGTTAACAGTTTACAGTTCATAGAGGTTAGTGGAAAGAGGTGATAAAGTGATATGGAGACAAGAAAATAAAGTGACAAGGAAAATGACAAATGACAAATTGAAAATTCCCTTATCAACTTGTCAACTTTTTAACTTATCAACTAAAAGAAAAAGGGAAAAGGTGGAAAGTGAAAGGAACCCCCCCCTACTGTTTCTCTCCCCTTAAGGGGGGGAGATTGAGAGGGGAGATTTACGGAGGGAAGGATGGGAAGAATTTTTTCAGATGGAATTAAGGCAGCGGTTTCTTTAATTGCAATTGCTGGAAAGACCGCACCAAAGGCAAAAGGAATTGATACTCTTGAGATAAAAGTTTTAAATGAAAGCGAAAAGAAAAAACTTGTAAAAAAAATGCTTGCAATTGCAAAAGGTGGTTTCAGACCCCATACATTTGAAAGGGATGCAAACTGCGTTAAAAAAAGTGATGCAGTGATTTTGGTGGGGAGCAGTGATGTTTCTCGCGGACTTGATTGCGAGATGTGCGGTTGGATTTGCAGTAAGAGAAAGGGACTCTGTGCATATACTCCACTTGACCTTGGAATTGCAATTGGCTCAATGGTTTCAAAAGCAGCAGATTTTCGTCTTGACAACAGAATAATGTTTACAGCAGGATATGCAGCACTCAGAGGAGATTTTTTTTCAAAGAAAGTAAAAATTGCTTTTGGCATCCCTTTATCTGTAACAGGGAAAAACATTTTCTTTGACAGAAAATAAGTGCTAAAAATCACAGAACAGAAACCCTTGACAGAAAGATTTATTTATTTTAGAATTTTAAAAGTGAAACGTAATGTAGTTGAAAAGTAGAAAAGTTGAAAGGTAGAAAGGTAAATTGTAGTTGGAGACCCTTGGTCTGCTGTAAAAGTGACAGGGTGACTAAGTGACGAGGTGACAAAGGAAATTAAAAGTTAAAAGTGAAAAGTTAAAAGTGAAAAATGGCAGATAAAAAATGAAAAATTAGTGGTAAGGATTAAGTAGTAAGGATTAAGTTATGGAAAAAATGAAATACTTAATTCTTAAAGTGAGCGAAGCGAATGGCTTAATCCTTAATCCTGATAAATACGGTTTTGAAAATTTGAATTTAGGATTTCGGATTTGTTTAGGAT
>JAGHAG010000021.1 GCA_021161625.1 Elusimicrobiota bacterium | reverse complement strand
CTCCCAATCTCCCAATTTCGTTTCATTTTTCATTTTTAACTTTTCTCTTTTAACTTTTAATTTTCTTTGTCACCTTGTCACTTAGTCACCCTGTCACCTTTCTTGGCGAATGGTAATTCGCCCGCTACACTTCCGACTTCTAACTTCTGTTTTCAGGCGTTTGTGATTTGGGTTTTACCTGATTTTTCGTTGAGTTTTTCTGGTCCGAGTGGTAGTTCCATCTGAGGGTCAACAATTTTTTCAGGACTTTCGCCCTCTGCTTTTATCTGGGCAAGAATTCTTTTTGCGTATTTTGAAGGCACATAAACCTGCCAGACAACAAATTTTACAGGAACATCCTGAAAAACCCTGTTCATTTCTTCACCAAGCAGGGTTTCACTGTCTCTATCATAAAGAGCAACTGCCTTAAGGTCGTCCTCGTTTTTTAAGGAAAATCTGTCTTTGAATCTTACAAAAACATTCTGCAATCGCACATCAAGAACCCTTATTATTATTGTCAAAGGACACTTTACCCTGTATCTGTGCCTTATGTTTTCTTCTATAACTTTCTCGCTGATAATGTCCTCTTTCCTTACAAAAGAAAAATATGATTTCTGTCCTGAAAGAACAAGAACATCAGGAGTTTCTCTTGAAACAACAATTTTTTCCCATTTTTTTCCAATTTCTTTTTTTATGCCTTTTTCTTTCTTTGCCCATCCTAAAAGCATTGAGTTCATAGACCAGTCGTCAAGAAAAAAGAATTTTTTTAAGTTTTTTACGGGATTTCCTATTTTTAAAATTTTTAAAATTTCAGGAAGAAGTTTTCCAAAAGCAATTTCAAAACTCTCTTTTTTCTCGTTAAAGTAAATGTGACAGTACATTGACATTCTTGTGGTCAAAAAATTTTTCAATGCAGGGATTGCATCTTTTAAAAGAGTAAATCCTGAGGATGTTATTGTTGTGTTGTCAATAAGCCTTTTCGCATCAATGCTTCCAAATTCTTTTGTCCCGCAAAAATACTTGTCTCTCAGGAGAAAATCAATTATGTCAACACTGTAAACGCCGAGCATTATTTTTGAAAATACCTGCTCCCAGAGACGATAATCATCAAAGTTTTCTGGAACCCTTATAAATTTTATAATAAGCGCCGGGTCTATTTCCTGTCTGAAATATCCATGAGGAGAAAACTTTATTTTCTTTATAAGAGGGGCAAGTTCCTCTGTTATTATGCGGGCTGAAATGTCTTCATGGGTTTTCTGATAATTTTTCCAGGTATAAACACTGTCTATGAGATGTCCGAAAGGTCCATGCCCGATATCATGCAGAAGTCCTGCAAGACGAAAAACTTCCTCCACATAATTTTTTTCAGGTGGGATAAATTCATCAGGAAAAGCTTTTTTAAATTCATCATAAAGACGCCTTGCAAGATGCCCCGCAAGATGCATTGTCCCGAGCGAATGCTGAAATCTCGTATGTGTGGCACATGGAAAAACCATCCATGATGCCTGAAGCTGATTTATTCTTCTTAATCTCTGAATCCATGGAGAATTGATTATGTCCTCTTCTGAAACCTCATCCTGTTTTGATGATGTTGTAAAGTAGATGTAGTCATGTATGACATCCCTGAGACATATTGTTTTTATTTCAGGCACAATCCTTCATCCAGTATATTCGACTTCTGATTTCTGGATTTCTGCTGGAGTTTACCCCGTAGATTCCTGCTTTCGCAGGAATGACATACTGCCTTTCCTCTGTCCTCTTTCCTCTATCCACTTTCCTCTTTTTGGCAGACCAAGGGTCTGCAACTACATTTTTTTCTTAAATAAATTTCAAGCACCAAATCCCAAGCACCAAACAAATCCAAAATCCTAAATCCCAATAACCTAAGGCGGCTTTCAGCCGCAACCAAAATCCCAAGCACCAATCACCAAATATCAAACAAGTTCCAAATTCCAATGACCAAAATCCTAAACTTCCTGTTTTGAACATTTGAATTTGGATATTGGGATTTGTTTGGAACCACCGCCCTTTTTCAAAAGGGCGGGGCCCAGCCCATCTGGAGATGGGCTGTGGTTTGTTATTTGGAATTTGTGATTTAACATTTCTTTCTATCCTCTATCCTCTGTCCTCTTTCCACTTTTTACTAACCTCTATGAACTATGAACTGTGAACTATTTTTTTTCATTTTTAATTTGTCACTTTATTTAAGTGCAGTTGTTTCTTTATGTGCTTCGCCGTGACCTTTAAAAAATCTTGTTGGGGCAAATTCACCCAAACGATAACCAACCATTGCCTCGGTCACATAAACAGAAATAAATCTTTTGCCATTGTGAACCAGAAAGGTGTGACCAACAAATTCAGGAATTATTACAGATGCTCTTGACCAAGTTTTTATCGCTTCTCTTTTGCCTTTTTTGTTTAGTTCTTCTACTTTTTTTAAAAGTTTTTCATCTACAAATGGGCCTTTTTTCGTTGACCTACTCATTTCACTGCCTCACTTTTTCTTTCTTCTCATTATAATAAGTTTTGATGAAGATTTCTTGGGATTTCTTGTTTTGAAACCTTTTGCAGGAATACCTGTCGGCGAACGCGGGACATTTCCACCATGGCTTCTGCCTCTTCCCCCACCATGCGGGTGGTCAACCGCATTCATTGCCGTCCCTCTTGTCTTTGGTCTTCTTCCCTTATGCCTGCTTGCCCCTGCACATCCTAAACTTTCACTTGAATGCTCAATGTTGTCAAGACGACCTATTGTTGCAAGACAGTTTACAGAAACCTTTCTTATCTCACCCGAAGGGAGTTTAAGAATTGCATATTCATCGTCTTTACTCATCAATACAGCATAACTCGCTGCACTTCTTGCAATTTTGCCACCCCTCCCAGGCAAAAGCTCAACATTGTGAACAAAAGTTCCACCTGGTATATGCTGAAGAGGCATGGCATTTCCCACCCTTAAGGGTATCTTGCCTCTGGATGAGATAACAGTCCTTCCCACTCTTAAATTGAGAGGATGAAGAATATATCTTTTCTCTCCATCCTCATATTCAACCAATGAAATCCTTGCTTTTCTGTTGGGGTCATATTCTATCGTCCTTACAATGCCCGGGACATCCCATTTATCTCTTTTAAAATCAATAATTCTGATTCTTCTTTTGTGCCCCCCGCCTCTGTGACGGCTTGTAATTCTTCCAAGATTGTTTCTTCCTGATTTACGCTTTTTGGGAATTGTAAGCGGAAGATAGGGTTTTGTCTTTAACTTCTCTGTCGGCTCTGTCCTGAATCTTCTTGCCGGCGAAGTTGGTTTGTAATATCTTATCATATTTATACCACCTCAAATCCTGAAATTGATGAACCTTTTGAAAGTTTTATATATGCCTTTTTATGTTTTGATGTGTATCCTGTATGTATTCCTCTTCTCCTTAACTTTGGTCTTGTAGGAACAAGACGAACATCTTGAACCTTAACCTTAAAAACTTCTTCCACCGCCCTTTTTACATCATTTTTTCTCGCTTTTTTATTAACAACAAATGTATAGATATTCTGTTCCTTTCTTAATTTCTCTGACTTTTCCGTAAAAACCGGATAAAGTAAAATGCTGGCGTTTGAAAGTTTCATCTACCCACCTTATCTATACTTTCTCCAACAAAAATGACTGCATCACAATAAATCAAATCTCTCATATTTATATCGCTTCTTCTTTTTAATAATACTCCGGGGATATTCCGGAAGGGAAGAAGTAAATTTTTTTCTATTTTTTCATTAATAATTGCTATCTTGTCTCCTTTTTTAAAGTTTTTTGTTAGCCACAGAAAAGCATTTTTTGTTTTTTCAAAACCAAGTTTTTCTGTATAAAAAATTTTATTATCCTGTGCAAGCATAGAAAGGGTCTGCTTTAAGGCGAGTTTCCTTTTTTTCTTTGGCAGAGAGTTTTCTTTTTCTCTGAATTTTGGACCAAATGTGACTCCGCCGCCTCTCCATAAAGGCGACCTTATAGAACCCACCCGTGCTCTTCCTGTGCCTTTCTGTCTCCATGGTTTTCTTCCACCGCCACGAACCTCTGCTCTCGTTTTGGTGGAAGCGGTTATGTCTTTTTTCAGATATTCGTTTAAGACCTCGTTTAAAAATTCCTTTCTCACCGGAACAGCAAAAACCTCTGGTGGAAGTTCTTTTTTGCCGTCAAGAGTCCCATCTTCAAGAATTATTCTTGCAACCGCTTCAGCCATTTTTTCCTGCCTTTCTTATAATCACATAAGAACCCCTGTTGCCAGGAACAGCACCCTTTACCAGAACCTTATTATTTTTCTTATCCACTTCAATAACTTCAAGATTTTTTACAGTAACCCTTTTTCCACCCATTCTGCCAGCCATTTTCAAACCAGGTATAACCCTTGAGGGAAAGGAGGAGGCACCTATGGAGCCAGGAGAATTGTATTTGTTTGACTGACCATGGGTTTTTGGACCACCCTTAAAGTTCCATCTTTTTCTTGTCCCTGCAAATCCTTTTCCTTTTGAGACACCTATAACATCCACTTTCTCGCCAGGTGAAATAAAATCGCAAATTCTTATTTTGTCACCTTTTTTCAGTTCAAATTTCCCCTTAACCTCACGAATGATAGAAACCCCTTGAAGTCCTGTATCTTTTAAAATTCCAAGAAGAGGCTTGTTTTTCTTTGAGCCAGCAACAGCAACCTGAAGGGCATCATAGCCATCTCTTTCCTGTGTTTTTTTCCCAATAACAACATTCTCAGGAATTGAAAATTCGGTGCAGGGAATTTCAAGGTCATCTTTATAGACGCTCTTCATTCCTTTTTTTACTGCAATAAACTGCTCTACACTCATTGGCTCAAATCCTTAACCGTTATGTCTATTCCTGCAGGAAGAGATATGTCCCTCAGAATATTCATAACCTCCTTTGTTGGATTTAAAATTTCTATCATGCGCTTGTGAATTCTCAATTCAAATTGCTCACGGGATTTCTTATCCGTGTGGGGACTTCTTAAAACTGTGTAAAGTTTTCTTTTTGTGGGTAGAATAATAGGGCCATTTATCACAATGCCTTTGTGCTTTAAACTCTCTATGATTTTTTTCACAGACTCCTCAAGAAGCCTGTGGTCATAGGAGTAAACTTTAACCCTTATTTTTTCCATACCAGAGAAAGCCCTATTCAATTATCTTTGTTATAACCCCTGCTCCAACAGTGTGACCGCCCTCTCTTATAGCAAATCTCATACCCTCTTCCATAGCAATGGGGTAAATAAGCTCTGCTGTTAATTCCACATTGTCACCGGGCATAACAAGGTCTCTTCCTGAAGGAAGCTGAATTGTGCCTGTAACATCTGTTGTTCTCATATAAAACTGGGGTCTGTATCCTGTAACAAAAGGCGTGTGGCGACCACCTTCTTCCTTTTTGAGCACATAGACCTGTGCCTGAAACTTTTTGTGAGGAGTTATTGTGCCAGGTTTGGCAACAACCATACCTCTTTCAACTTCGTCCTTGTCAACGCCTCTTAAAAGAATTCCAACATTGTCACCTGCCTGTGCCTCATCAAGGATTTTCCTGAACATTTCAATTGAAGTTGCAACGGTCTTTCTAACCTCACCAAAGCCAACAATTTCAACCTCTTCCCCTGTTTTCAAAATGCCTCTTTCAACTCTCCCTGTTGCAACAGTTCCTCTTCCTGTAATTGAAAAAACATCTTCAACCGCCATTAAAAAGGGTTTGTCCGTGTCTCTTTTGGGCTCTGGAATATATTCGTCAAGAGATTTGAGAAGTTCCTCAATGTTTTTGATTTCATTTTCATCTCCCTCAAGCGCTTTTAATGCAGAGCCACGAACAATTGGAACATTGTCTCCGTCAAACTCATACTTTTTAAGAAGGTCCCTTATTTCAAGTTCAACAAGGTCAAGAAGTTCAGGGTCGTCAACCTGGTCTGTCTTGTTCATAAAAACAACAATCGCAGGAACACCAACCTGTCGGGCAAGAAGGATGTGTTCCCGTGTCTGTGGCATGGGACCATCTGCAGCACTTACAACAAGAATTGCACCATCCATCTGAGCAGCACCTGTAATCATGTTTTTGATGTAGTCAGCATGTCCTGGACAGTCAATGTGGGCATAGTGCCTTTTTTCTGTCTCATACTCAGAATGGTGAATAGCAATTGTAAGCCCTCTTTCCCTTTCTTCTGGTGCCTTGTCAATTTCCTCGTACTTTTCAAACCTCGGAGCAAGACCCTTGTTTGCCTGAACCATTGTGATTGCAGAGGTGAGAGTTGTCTTTCCATGGTCCACATGGCCGATTGTTCCAACATTTACATGAGGTTTTTTTCGTTCAAATTTCTCCTTTGCCATAACCTCCTCCTATCCCTATAATTTTTTCAGCTATGTTTTCTGGAACCGGTTCAAACTTTGCAGGTTCCATTACATAACTTGCCTTTCCCTGCGTAATGGATCTTAAATCCGTTGCGTACCCAAACAATTCTGCAAGGGGCACATAGGCATTTATAATAGTTAATTTGTCTTTTGTTGTCAACCCCTCTGGAGAACCCCTTCTTGCTGAAAGATCTCCAAGGACATCTCCAACAAATCCCGACGGAACTTCTATTTCAACTCTCATTATTGGTTCTAACAAAATTGGATGGGCTTTTGCAAGAGCTTTTCTCATGCCTTCTATTGCACAAATTTTAAATGCAAGGTCTGAAGAGTCAACTTCATGAAAACTACCGTCTAAAAGTTCCACCTTTACATTTGAAACAGGATAACCTGCAAGCGGACCTGATTCAAGAGCAGTCTTTACTCCTTCCTCAATTGAAGGAATAAACTGCGAGGGTATCACACCTCCTTTTATTGAACTTTTGAATTCAAACTTCTTTTCAGGCTCTGGCAAAACTCTTATAACAATGTGCGCATATTGTCCGTGTCCACCTGTCTGTTTTACATATTTTTCTTCGTGGATGACTTCTTTTGTAATTCCTTCTTTGTATCTCACCCGTGGTTTTGAAACCCGCACAGGCACTTTAAATTCCTTCTTTAAACGATTTAAATTCACCTCAAGATGCAATTCTCCCATTCCATAAACAATTGTCTCGTCTGTTTGTGTGTCTCTTTTTACAATAAAAGTAGGGTCCTCCTCACTCAATTTTGAAAGAGCCATTGAAAGAGAGTCAAACTGGGAAGGAGATTCAGGTTCAACAGCCTGACAGATAACAGGTTCAGGAAAACTTGGCGGTTCAAAGGCATAGCTCGCCCTTTCAGAACTGAGGGTGTCACCTGTTTTTGAAAATTTTAAACCAACAACCCCAACAATGTCTCCTTGCTGCATTTCACCTATTGTTTCTCTTTTGTCTGCATGGACAGAAAAAATTTTTTCAATTCTCTCTGCTTTTTTTCTTACTGTGTTGTAAATTTTTTTCCCTTTATGACATTTCCCGGAATAAACCCTTATGTAAGAAAATCTACCAAAAAATCTGTCGCTTACAACCTTAAAAACAAGAGCCCAGAAAGAACTTCTGTCAAATTTTACTTTCTCACCTGTCTGTATGTCATAAAGGGGTATATTTTCTATATCCTCGGGCGATGGCAGATACAGACAAATACAATCAATCAAAAACTGAATTCCTTTATTTTTCAATGCTGAGCCACATACCACAGGGACAAAACTTTTTTTGATAACTGCTTTTCGGAGAGCGGATTTTATTTCCTCTGGTGAAAGGGGTTTGTTTTCAACAACCGCTTCAAGAATTCTGTCATCCACCTCGCTTAATGCTTCAAGCAACTCCTCTCTCTGTTTTTGATAGATTTCCATATATTCAGAGGGAATTTCTGTTTCATGCCAGATGGTGCCATCTCCTGTCTCTTCCCAGATTCTTGCTTTTCCGTCAATTATATCTATAAGTCCATTGAAATCCTTTTCTTTCCCTGTGGGAATTGTTATCGGAATGATTTTTTGTGTGAAACACTCCCTCATTTCACTTACCACTCTCCAGAAATCACTCCCAACCCTATCAAGTTTATTTATAAATGCAATTATTGGAACATTGTATTTTGTCGCCTGTCTCCATACAGTTTCAGATTGTGGCTCAACGCCCCCAACACCGCAGAATACAACCACAGCACCATCAAGAACTCTCAAGGACCTTTCAACTTCTGCAGTGAAGTCAACATGTCCAGGAGTATCAATTATGTTTATTTGATACTTCTGCCCTGAATATTCCCAGTAGCAGGTTGTAACAGCGGACTGAATGGTAATTCCCCTTTTTCTTTCTTCTTCAAGAAAATCCATTGTGGCTGTGCCATCATGAACCTCACCCATCCTCCAGATTTTGCCTGTATAATAAAGAATTCTTTCTGTGGTTGTTGTTTTTCCAGCATCAATGTGAGCAACAATTCCTATGTTCCTGAGATTTTGTATGTTTAGATAAGTGGACATTTTTGTTTTTGTGAAAATCAGATAATCATCGCCAGGGTATTAACCTGCATTATTCATGCATCCTGCCATTTTTAATGGCAGGACAGCCCTTTCTAAAGAAAGGGCTGGGTTAACCCAGCCCATTTTTCCCTGTGTCATCTTATTCCTCGCCAAATCTTTGAATTTTGTTTGCTTCATATTCCTAACGCTCCCTTTTTCTCTATAAAATGGGCTGCCCGAAGGGTGGATTATTCACACTAACAGTTTGCATTGTAAATCCCCATGGTGTGAATAATCCAGGTTAATATCTGTAATGGGCAAAAGCCCTGTTTGCTTCTGCCATTTTGTGAACGTTGTCTCTCACCTTTATTGCAGCGCCTTCATTCCTTACTGCGTTTACAAGTTCGTCTGCAAGTTTTTTTGCCATCGGAGCACCCTTTCTGCTTCTTGCTGCATCCAATATCCAGCCAATTGCAAGACGAACCCCTCTTTTTTCTGAAACAGGGAGTGGTATCTGATAGGTTGCACCACCTATCCTTCTTGAACGAACTTCAACCTGAGGTCTGACATTTCCAATTGCTTTTTCAATAACTTCTTTGGGGGACAATTTTAGCCTTTTAGAAGCATCTTCCAATGCTCCATATACAATTTTCATTGCTATTGTTTTTTTCCCTTCCTTCATCACATTATTTATTAACTTCGTTATCAGGATGCTTCCATATTTTATATCAGGCTCGAGTTTTCTAAATTTTGAAATTTTACATTTTTTTCTGCTCATTCTTTCTTACCCCTTTTTGTGCCGTATTTTGAACGGGATTTTTTCCTGCCTTCAACGCCTGCTGTATCAAGAACACCCCTTATAAGATGGTATCTAACACCGGGTAGGTCTTTAACACGCCCCCCTCTTATCATAACAATGGAGTGCTCCTGAAGGTTGTGACCAATTCCAGGAATATATGCTGTAACTTCCATCCCATTTGTGAGTTTCACCCTTGCGACTTTTCTTAAAGCAGAATTTGGTTTTTTTGGTGTGGTGGTGTAAACCCTTGTGCAAACACCTCTTTTCTGGGGACAACTCTCCAGTGCCTTGCTTTTCTTTTTTGCAAGGATCTTTTTCCTCTTTTTTCTAATCAATTGATTTATCGTCGGCATAATATCCTCACTTAATTTGCTTTAATCTAATCATAGAAAAGAAAATAAAAAATTGCAAGAAAAAAGTCAAGAGCAAAAATTTGACAGGTTTAAGATTTTCATATATACTTTTTAACTTATAAATTTTTTCAAAAATTGAGGTGGGATTATGGTTCCAGAAAAAATTGAAAAAATTATTGACAAATGGGGTGAGGTTGTTCCTTACTCTCCACAAAAAATTATAAATTCCCTTATCAATACAATCAGTGATGTGGAACACGCAACCCGCTGGATTGCTGAAAGAAGAGCAAGGCAGTATTTTGAAGTTATAGACAGAGCGGTTTATGACGAGTTTTACAATATACATTTTCTGCTGGAGGATTTTTTTAAAAAATATATAAGTTTCTTACCTGAAGAAAGACACAGACGGCTGAAAAATTCTCGTGCAATGGAGAGAATTTCTGTTATCGTGATTGAAAGTTTGAAGGAAGAAAATATAAATAGACAAACTGTAGAAAATTTCATAGTTAAAAAAATTGAAGAAGCAAATCTGACGCAAAAATATCATCTCGGCCTTTTTCCTGTAGTAAGTGACGAAGAAAAAAAAGATATAATTGAATTTCTGACATCCAACATTCTGGAAATGTCAAAAAAGCCACTCACCCCATATCAACTTTATCCCACACGGGATTTTATCATGGATATGATTGAAGCAGTTTTAAAAAGAATAGGAGAAATTGAAATTTCAGAAGGTTTTATGATTTTCAGAGAAGGAAAAAGAAAACTTAGAACCGGTGAAATCACACAGGAACAGTTTACAAGAAACGGCATTCATTATGACATCTGCAGAAAAATTCTTGAATGGAATATAGAACACAGATGTGAAAAAATCTTTGATTTGAATAACTGGGTTGCCTGTCGCAATGGCAGGGATATAAGAACACTCATTGAACTTTCAGATAAAAGATTCAGAGATGAAGTAAATGAGGTTGTAAAAAAAATTCTTGCAAGAAAAGAAAGAGACAGAGTCAGGATGATAATTATTGCAGGTCCTTCCTGCTCAAATAAAACCACAACAACTGTAATCATTGGCGAAGAGTTGAGCAAACACGGACTTAAATTAAAACAACTGAATGTTGACGATTATTTTAAAAATCTTGAAGACCAGCCAAAGGATGAATTTGGTGACTATGATTTTGAAATGCCTGAAGCAATAGACATAGAACTTTTGAACCAGCATTTCAGTGAACTTCTTCAGGGAAAAACAATAAAAAAACCAAAATATAATTTTAAAACAGGGAGACGAGAATCGTTTGTTGATTTTCATCTTGAAAATGATGAAATCCTTTTAATAGATTGTCTGCACGGTCTTTACAGAAAACTCACTGCCTCTGTTCCTGCTTCAAGTAAATTCAGCATTTACATTGAATCAATGAACATCCTCCGTGATGTGGAAAACACATATACCCGCTGGGCAGATATAAGAATGCTGAAAAGGATGATACGGGATGTAAAATACAGAAATTATTCAACAGAACAAACCCTTGCCCACTGGCCCTATGTAAGAAAAGGAGAATTAAAACACATAATTCCCTACATTCTTTCAACAGATGTTGTCATAAACTCAGGGCTTCCCTATGAACTTCCTGCATTAAAAAAAGCTCTTGAAGGACTTCTGCCAAGTGATGAATTTATTGAAAAGTTAAGAAAAGAAGGAAGGCTTGACCCATATATCCGGGGAATAAGAGTTAAGGCGCTTCTCCAGACAGTTGAACCAATTCAGGATTTAAGCATAATTCCACCAACTTCGCCATTGAGAGAGTTTATTGGTGGAAGCGCCTATGTAATTCCCCACAACGAATAAAAATCCGCAATCGCTTCGCGATATTGTAAATTTGATTATGGAAATTTAAAATTCAAACTGCAAAATTCAAAATGACAATCCATATTATCAAATCCTAAATTCTAAATCCTAAATCCTAAACAAATTCAAATTATCAAATTTCAAATTTTCAAAACCGTATTTGTCAGGATTAAGGATTAAGTCGTTCGCTTCGCTCACTTTAAGAATTAAGTAATTCATCTTTTCCATAACTTAATCCTTACTACTTAATCCTTACCACTAATTTTTCATTTCCCTTGTCACCTCGTCACTTAGTCACCTTGTCACTTTTATAGCAGACCATGGGTCTG
>JAGHAG010000072.1 GCA_021161625.1 Elusimicrobiota bacterium | reverse complement strand
TTTAATTTTCCTTGTCACCTTGTCACTTAGTCACCCTGTCACTTTTACAGCAGACCAAGGGTCTCGAGCTACATTTCTTCTTAAATAAATTCCAAGCACCAAATTCCAAGCACCAAATTATAAATAAATTCCAAATTACAAGCACCAAATATCAAACAAGTTCCAAATTCCAATGACCGAAATCCTAAACTTCCTGTTTTGAACATTTGAATTTGGATATTGGGATTTGTTTGGGACCACCGCCCTTTTTCAAAAGGGCGGGGCCCAGCCCATCTGGAGATGGGCTGTGGTTTGTTATTTGGGATTTGGGATTTAACATTTCTTTCCTCTGTCCACTTTCCTCTATCCTCTGACATTAAAATTGCCATTTTTTTTGTTCAAGTTCATTTTTTAATTCCTGCTCTTTTTTCATATTGAGGTTTAAAATCACAGGTTCTGCCAGATGTGAAAGTGTGCCAGATAAAATTTTATCCTCTATGGTAAATTCGGTTTTCTTTGAAATTGCAAAAATCCCGAAAAGATTCCCCTCACATTTTATTGTATTCAGATGAATAAAAACTTCCTTTTTCACTGAGACAAACTCCTTTTCCTTTAACTGCAAAACTGTATTCTCATCCTTAATCAGTTCATTGAAAATAGAAACATCACCGTTTGAATATACCAGGTCAAATTCTTCATTGAAAATATTCCATAGATAAAGAGCAGATGTTGAAGCACCTATGGTCTCAACGGAATCATTTACCAGAATTTCCGCAACGGCTTTAAGGTCCTTGGCTGATGAAATTTTTCTTGCAATGTCATAGACAACTGTAAAGTATTTATCCATGGTTCTAAGACGAAAAGAGGAAATTTTTATCATTTTAAGAAGAATCAAAAATCCTTTCTCAGGTTTTTCCTGAATGAATTTTTCAAAATTCTCACCCTCAATTCTTAAAATTTCGGTTCTTTGAACTGCGCAGGCAGTTGCAGAACGGGGCTGTTTTTCAAAAAGAGCCATCTCCCCAAAGATTTCTCCTTCTTTTAAAATCGCTAAAGTTTTTTCTCCACCTGAAATTTTTTTCTTTATTGCAATTGCACCTTCTATTACAACAAAAATGTCTCTATCTTCATCCCCTTCGCTGAAAAGCACCTCTCCTTCACTTAATTCATAAATTTGCGAAATCCTCTCAAGATGGGCGATTTCTTCTTCACTTAAAGATGAAAAAATTTTTAAATCTCTGATTTTTTTCAAAATTTTCTCTCCTTTTTCTGCGGCTGCTGTGTCTCTATCTTGGGGGCTTTTGCTGTTCTTATTTTTATTTTAAGGTCGCTTGGATTATTGCTCACCCTTATTGCTTCTTCTTCTGTAATGTGTTCGTCCATAACAAGTTTGAAGAGATGCTGATTGAGTGATTGCATTTTATAAAAAGATGCAGAATCCTCTATAAGAGACTGAATTTTATCAGGTTGATTTTCTGAAATCGCCTTTGCTATGGCAGGGGTATTTATCATAACCTCAATTGCTGCGATTCTGCCAGAGCCATCTTTCTTCTCGCAGAGACGTTGAGAAATAATTGCAATAAGAACAAGGGATAACTGGTGCCTTACAAATTCTTTTGCTTCATGTGGAAAAGAGTCAACAATTCTTTCAATTGTCTGTTTTGCGTCATTTGTGTGAAGGGTGGAAAGCACAAGATGTCCTGTTTCTGCAGCAGAAATTGCAATTGAAATAGATGCTCTGTCTCTCATTTCCCCTATAAGAATGCAATCTGGATCCTGCCTTAATGCCCTTTTTAAAGCATTTTCCCATGAATTTGTATCAAGTCCTATTTCTCTCTGATTTATGATTGAAACCTTGTCTGTGTGAATAAACTCAATGGGGTCTTCAACTGTTATGATGTTATAGGGCAAATTTTCGTTTATTTCATTTATAAGCGCTGCAAGGGTTGTGGATTTTCCTGAACCTGTTGGTCCCACAACCAGAATTAACCCCTGTTTCCTTTTTACAAGATTTTTTAAAACTTCTGGAAGATTCAGTTCTTCTATTGTTGGAATCTTTCTGGGGATATAACGAAAAACCCCGCCAGGCATATTTTTTTGAAAAAAGAGATTTGCTCTAAATCTTCCGGAGGAAGGTTCCTCTATTGCAAAATCATATTCTTTTTCCTTTAAAAAAGTGCTGAATTTTTCCTCTGTAAGCACACTTTTAAACATTTCAAAAATCTCCTGCGGGGTCAGGGGTTCCTCTTGAGACCTTGTGAGTTTTCCGTTAATTCTGAAAATTGGAGGTTGCCCTGCTTTTAAATGCAGGTCGCTGCCTTTTAATTCATATAGTTTTTTCAGCAAATCCTTTAAATCCCGCATTTAAAATGCCTTTTTTGTAAAACCACCTGTGCTTCCTGAAAAACCTGTAGCAGGACGGGTTGCCCCTGACTGCGGTATTCCAAGCAGTTGCCTTAAAACCTCAGGTTTATTCGCCTTCATAAGAGCAATCTCCCTTGTGATTTTACCCTGTTTTACAAGTTCAGCAAGACATTTATCCATTGAAATCATGCCATATTTTGCACCTGTATCAAGTGCTCCATAAATAAGATGGGTTTTACCCTCTCTTATAAGATTGCTTACAGCAGGGGTTACAATTAGAATTTCTCTTGCAGCAATTCTTCCTTTGCCTGTGGCAAGAGGCAGAAGTTGTTGAGTTATAACTGCCCGCAATGTAACAGATAACTGCATTCTTACCTGTTGTTGCTGATATGGAGGAAAAACATCAATGATTCTATCAACTGTCTGGGGTGCATCTGTTGTGTGAAGGGTTCCAAAAACAAGGTGTCCTGTTTCTGCAATTGTAAGAGCGGCTGAAATTGTCTCAAGGTCTCTCATCTCTCCAACAAGGACAATGTCAGGGTCCTCTCTCAGGGCGCTTCTCAGGGCAGAAGTAAAACTCTTTGTGCCACTGCCTATTTCTCTCTGGGTGAATATACAGCCCTTTGATTCATATACAAATTCTATTGGGTCTTCAATTGTAAGAACATGTTCTTTTCTGGTTCTGTTTATCTGTTCAAGCATGCAGGCAAGGGTTGTTGATTTACCACTTCCTGTTGGACCTGTAACAAGAACCATTCCCCGTGGATATTTTGTGCATTCAATCATTGCAGGAGTAAAACCAAGTTCCTCGGGTTCAGGAATTTTTGAAGATATAACCCTCAGCACTGCCCCAACACCGTCTTTCTGCCTTAAAACATTTACTCTAAATCTGCTAACCCCCTGTATCTGAAAAGAACAATCCAGTTCCCAGTCCTCTTCAAATTTTCTCTTCTGCTCATCATAAAGAATGCTATAAATAAGTGACTTGGTATCCTCTGGTGAAAGAGGTGTCTCCGCATAATCAGGAAGAGGAATAAGTTCTCCATGCCTTCTTACCATAATGGGTTTTGTTGGAACAATGTGAATGTCTGAAACATGCATCTGGACTGCTTTTGTCAAAATTTCTATCATATCCATTTTAATCCCCCTATGTGACTTCAGGCATATTTCATTCTATAAAATGGTCTTCTCATCTGCAACCTTTTCTTCAACTACTTTAAGAACATCAAGTTTTTCAACCTCACACAAAAAACCACAAACATCAGAAATATTTGGCTTTGTCCTGCCTGAATCACCTGAGATAAGTTCCTTTATGTAGGTGCCTGCCTGGGCTTCAATCAAAAATGTTGCCCTGTTTTCGTTAAATTCCAAAACCTGAAATTTGAAAACTTTCCTTTCTCTTTTTATATCTGCTCTTCTCTCTGACACCCTTGTTGGGGTTTGCTGGGTAATCAAACAATTGTTAAATGTCTTCTCCAACTTTCTTACAATTTTTTCTGTAAAATTTCCCTTGCCTTTTACAGATGCTCTGTATAATTTTCTGTGACAGGCTGATTTTATTTCCTGAATTTTTGCTCTCTCTGAAAGGACAAGTTCCCTTACTTCAACAATCCCTTTGTATTTTTTGTTTATCTTTTCCTGAAGAACTTTTAAATCAAGGGTTCTTTTCCTGGGGCTTTTTAATTCCAGAACAAATGGTCTGCCATTACCAAGCATAAGGACATCCTCATCCTCTCTTCCTGCTCCATGAAATGCTTCATCATTAGCCCCTGTCATTTGCATTGCATCAAAAGCAATCATTTCTTCAACACTTGTTTGAAACATTTTTCCTGTAAAATTACACTCCTTACAACCCTTTCCCCTACATGCTCTGCAAAACCACTTTGTCTGAGGAATTCCCCTTTTTTTCTTTAAATATCTTCCATAAATATAAAGAGGTTTTATCTGAAGAGAAATTTTTCCAGAAGGTATATTTAAAACAGGCACAACATCAGGATTTTCAAATTTAACCTTCTTTCCTGTCTTGTGAAAAATTATTTTTCCTATTTTTCTTTTTAAATCATCCTTGAATTTTAACGCAAACTGACTGATTTCATTCTCTAATACTTTATTTTCCCTTTCCTCAAAATCTTTGCTCAGGTGTAGACCAATCAAAAATGAATCAAATTCAATATCCTTTAATTTTTCCAAAATTTTATCAGAAAATTCATCAACTTTTTCACTTGCCCCTTTACAGAGATAACATTCCTCTGGTTTGGTTCTCTCTATTTCAAGGTTCTTTCTTATGGCAAGGGCTATTTTTTTATTATCAGATTTTGGTTTTAACTTTTTAAACAGTCTTCCAAGACATTCATCACATAAAGAGAATTTTTTTAAAACCCTTCTTACAGAATTTAAAAACTTCATCTACGGTTTAGCCCAGCACCAACAAAAACGAGTAATGAGCAAGGAGTAATGAGGGAATAGCGAATAGTGGACAGTGGAAAGAGGATAGAGGATAGAAACTTGCTCACTGTGCTCACGAAATTGATTGAAATTTGTTGAA
>JAGHAG010000187.1 GCA_021161625.1 Elusimicrobiota bacterium | reverse complement strand
GGAATAAACATTATCTCCTGAAACCTCATCCCCATTTGTCCCATCATCAACCAGAGTGTGGATTGTTCCATCCAGATTGGAAGAATTAAGAAGAACTGAGGAAACTTTTACACCTGCAATGCTGTCTGTTATTTCAGATGTAATGAGAATTTTGTCATTTGATTTTGCCATACTCTGACCTGAGGGATATTCAACTTTTATCCTATTAATCTCAGGAGGAGTATTATCAACTTTAATAACCTTTGTCTGTGAATAACCATATCTGTTGTTGTTATCTTTTGCCCTTATTTGTATTGTGTGTGTGCCATCAATATACATTGTGGAAAACCAAATATGATAACCTGTCCCTCCACCTGAAGGTGGAGCGGATGAAACATTTACCCATGATGCACCATCAATTGAAATCTGGGTCTGTGTGATTACTGCTGGTGAGACAGGATTTGCCACAAAATAAACAAAAGTCGTCCCACTGAGTAAAGTATCTTCAAGTGGCATAGTAATACTCACTGAGGGAGAATTGTCAACCACAACAAGTAAAACTTCAGAATATCCATATCTTCCAGAGTTATCCTGTTCCGCCCTTACCCTTATAATATGAGACCCATTGCTTAAATTGGTTGTGGTAATGCTGTGTGAACCTGTCCCACCACCTGATGGAGGAGAATTGTCAACATTTACATAATCTCCCCCATCAATTGAAATTTCGGTATCCGTGATGGATGTTCCGCCACTTCCCAGTGTTACTGTAAAGGTAATCGTTGTTATTCCATAAACTGTGCTTCCTGCAGAAGGGGCTGTGATATCAACTGTAGGCAGTGAACCAGAAGTTCCACTATTGTTTATGTCTACTGAGATTATCTGAACCGCATCCAAGCCATTTTCATCAACTGCTCTTACTCTGAGTTCATATGTCCCATCTGCCTTGCCTGTTGTATTCCAGTCAGCAGACCACCAGTATGAAAAAGTCGTTGTTGAACCAACTTTTTCCATCTGTGTCCATGCTGTATCTCCTTCAACCTGATATGCAACACTTGAAATCAATACCCCGGTTCCGGATTTTGCAAAAACATCTATTGGATATGTGCCTTCCACCTGTGTTCCATCATCAGGATGAACTATCTGTAAATATGGAGCACCTAATTGAAGATATGCCCAGCCCACTGCCATATTTCTCTGGTCTGTTTCATCCACAAGTTCATAATCACAGTTTGTTGAATACTGCCACCAGTAGGTGTTGCCACTTGTAATATCCACATATTTGACCTGAAAACCAATCAGAGCTCTGTCGGACAGACGGTCAAGGTCTTCAGTATTTGCCCCGTTGTCATAATCCTCAATTGCAAGCTCAAACTCCCAGTGATCTGTAGAATAATTTGCTGAACCTGAATTTCCTCCACCTCCGTCTGTGTCTTCTGCCCATTTTCCTGGAGCACCGTTTGACCAGTATAAGTCATTGAGGGCATTTCCTCCTGTTAGCAAAAGAGCATTTTCCTGTCCGTCATCCAGTTCATAATCCCTGCCTGTTTCAGGAGCGGATGATGGATTTTTCTGTTCCTGATAAATCTGTAGAAAATCACTGGAATCCTGAGTTGTATCATAAATTTTTGCAGCAAAGTATATTCTGTCAGAATCAGCATCCTGGACAAAATAAAATTTCCCGTTCAGGGTGTTGCCACTAAAGTCAGTTAAGACCACATCCCTCTGCCAGCAACCACGCCAGGCATCCTCACAAATACTTCCATCAATGTTCGGGGTGCCATTTATATCAGGTGTTGCATAAAATTTCATAAAAGATTTTGGCTTGCCCAGACGAATATCTGCCCAGCCAGGAGAAGTTGCAGGATTTGTTGAAATCATATTTGTCTCCTGCCAGTACCATGTCCCTGTGCCTCCTCCATCGTGCATCTCAAAGAAAAATCCAACCTCATCCCCTGCATCTGTGCCATTGCCTCCATTAACATCAGGCAAATCCTGATTATTGGCATCATCTGCCAGTGGAATTTTGAATTCATAGTTATAGTAATTACCTCCACTCGGACGATCCTGAAAGCCCTCGGCATCTGTAAAATTGCTTATGCTGTCATCCACCCATGCTGTACCATTCCAGTATCTGTCATAGGTTGTATTGTCATCTGGCTCTGAACTCTGTCTTTCAACCCTTACACAGTTTTCATTGGTCGTCCCAAGCGTCCCGCTGTTATCCCCATCAAAGTAAAGTGTAACAAAATCCCCATTGCTGGCATTCCCATCTTCATAGGCAATGCCAATATAAAGATAATTTGCATCATTCATCAAAAATATGTATGCTTCGCTGGTTGTAGAGCCATTTGTGATTGTAATTTTTCTACAATAGGCATCATCCCATTCATCAGGATCCGTGCCGGTTACCGCCGAGCCTGCATTGTTTGTTGCATCTGTAAGATTGCCATTTATCTTTGGAGGGCTATCAGTCCATGCACTGTATAACTGTAAAGCTGCTCCTGTCCCTTCTTCAGCTCCATAAATATTTACAACCAGCAAAAATACCAATAAAAGAAAAACCATACAACCTCCTATTCTATTTTTTGAAAAAGGTCTTTTTCAATGCCACATTGTGGGCAAACCCAGTCATCAGGAAGGTCTTCAAATTTTGTATCTGGTGGAATTCCTCTTTCAGCATCACCCTTTTTCGGGTCGTACACATATTCACAAATAATGCAAATATACTTATCCATTATTCTCACACTTTTCTCTTAGTTTGACGAAATTTAAAGTAAAAAAGTTCCCTAAAACAGGACCCTGATGGCAGTGGTTAAACCAAAGTTTAAACCTTTTACAGAATATCCTGTTTTCATTGAAAAGTTGTTTTCTGTGTACTCGCTCATGAGAAACTCTGTTTCTCCACACCAACCCAGAAATCCTTCTAAAACAAAGTTTGTTCTTGAAGTAAATTTTGTCTCTGCTGAAAGAGAAATTCTTATCACAGGAATGATGTCCGTTTCGTTTTTCCAGTAAGTGTATTGATTGATTGCACCTTTTTTGTACTGTGCGGTGTCCCTTTCAAAAATTTCTCCTTCTTTTGACATTTCTTCCAGATGAGCCAGAAAAATTCCCAGTGAAACCTTCAGTTGAAGTTTTTTTGCGGGGAAAAACCTGAAAAATCCCATCACAGGTATTAAAAAAAGTTTGGCTTCAACTGAATTGTAAAAAGCCGAATACGTTGAGGGAGAAACATTCCAGTTGTAATCAGTGGAAGGAGTGGTTGTTGTTGAGAAAAATGGTATGTTCCACTTCTTTGTGAATACATCTGCTGGAAGTAAAATTCCTGTCTTAAAACCTGCTTTAATGTTTTCTCCAATGTATTTTTCATTGCCAAAACAGATGGAAAAAAATGAATAATTCTTCTTCTCTTTATACTGCATGGTGATGAGTTCTGTATCCTGCCAGCCATTTGAATAATTCCATTTACCTTTGAATTGTGAGGAATAGTAATTAAATGGAAAAATTTCCCTGCCGAGTTCGTAAAATTCAGCATATAAAATGCTCCAGAATAAAAAAATAAAAATTAAACTTTTTTTCATCTTCCCTCCAGAAGAAATTTTGCTTTTTCAAGATATCTTTTCAGTTTCGGATAATCAGGATTTTTTGCCTTCAATTTATTCCAGAGAGAAACCGCTTCTTTTAAATTTCCTGAATTTGCATAAGAAACCCCTAAGTTAAAAAGAAATTTTTCATTTTCAGGATAAATTTCAAGTCCTCTTTTATAAATCTCTGCCTCTTCTTCAAAAAGATAAGCCCTCTCACATAACTGCCCGTAGTTTAAATAAACCGCTTCAAGAAAAGGGTCAATTGAAAGGGCTTTTGTAAAAAAATCTTTTGCCTTATTAAAGGATTCTTTACTTTTATCTTTTTTAAAATGCTCTTTCCACACAAATCCCATCCCATTTAAAGCAAGGGCAGAATATGGATTTTGTGCAAGAATTTTTTTGAAAAAACTTTCTGCTTCATCAAGATATTTTTCATCCTTTGTCTCATGATACAGTTCGATTATTCTTCTTCCTGCATTCATAAGATGATAATCCTGAGGGAAAATCATTTTCTTGTAGATATTGAGGGCTTTTCGAGGGGGTAAATTTGTTGCCTTTTTAAATACAAAATCCGTATACAACGGAATAAGAGTAAAAAGCAAGACAAAAATCGCAAAAACACTTCCCAAAGTTCTATTTCTCAATCCTGAGGATGGTTTTTGCCCTGAAAAAATTATACCCACAAAAAACCACAACAGAAGAACTTCTGTTATACTTGGAAATGCAAAAAGGTTTGTAAAAATGTGTGCAACAATTGGACTTAAAGAGGCAATTTTAAAAGGTTGTTTTGAGATAAGTGCTTTCTTAAAAATTGAAAAAACAAAAAGACAAAAAATTCCAAAACCAAAAAGACCAAAATCAACCAAAATCTGCAAAAAATAACAGTGAGGATATCCTGCATGCGCAAGGGCTCCTGTCTTT
>JAGHAG010000048.1 GCA_021161625.1 Elusimicrobiota bacterium | reverse complement strand
TTTAACTTATCAACTAAAAAAGAAAAGGGTTTTGGACATTTGAATTT
Source organism: Elusimicrobiota bacterium (assembly GCA_021161625.1). GTDB lineage: Bacteria > CG03 > CG03 > CG03 > CG03 > JAGHAG01. Next base: position 3,292 of record JAGHAG010000048.1, on the reverse strand, counting down.
TGGTAATTGGGATTTGTTTAGGATTTAGGATTTAGAATTTAGGATTTGATAATATGGATTGTCATTTTGCATTTTGCAGTTTGAATTTTGAATTAAAAAATGCTATGGAAACAAGAAAATAAAGTGACAAGGAAAATGAATTTATGGATTTAGTAGTTGTTGAATCGCCGACAAAAGCAAAAACAATAAAGAAAATCATAGGGAAGAATTTCCTTGTTGTCTCAACCATGGGGCATATCAGGGACCTTCCCCAGAGATACTTTGGAATTGATTTAAAAAATAATTTCAAACCGACTTATGTTTTAATTCCGGGAAAGAAAAAAACAATAAAGCAGTTGAAAGATGCTTATAAAAAGTGCAATTTTGTTTTTCTTGCAACAGATGGAGACAGGGAAGGGGAAGGAATTGCCTGGCATGTAAAAGAAATTTTAAAAATTTCTGACGAGAAAGCAAAAAGAACTGTTTTTCATGAAATAACAGAAGATGCAATAAAGCAGGCATTTTCAAATCCCCAGAGTTTAAACAAAGCACTTGTTGAGGCGTATGTTGCAAGGCGACTTCTTGACAGAATTGTAGGGTACAAATTAAGTCCTGTGCTCTGGAGAAAGGTTGCAAAGGGGCTTTCTGCAGGAAGGGTTCAGTCAGCAGCATTAAAACTCATTGTTGAGAGGGAGAGGGAAATCCGCAATTTCAAGCCCCGGAAGTACTGGAAAATTGCAGGATTTTTTTTAAGTCAGAGTAAAAAATTTCAGGCAGAGGCGGTTGAATATAGGGGTGAAAAATTTAAAGAAGGAAAAATTTTTGATGAAGAAATTTTAAAAAAGATAAAAGAAATTGAAAAGCAGGAATTTGAAGTTATAGAAAAAACCAATTCTCAAAAGAAAAACAATCCCTCGCCTCCATTTACAACTTCTACTCTTCAACAGCAGGCAAATTCGCTTTTTTCATATTCTTCAAAAAAAACAATGACAATTGCCCAGCAGCTTTATGAAGGAATTGACCTTCCTGATGGCAAAAGAATAGGTCTTATAACCTATATGAGAACCGATTCTGTAAAAATAGCCCCTGTTGCCCAAAATTATGCACGGAAATTCATCAAAGAAAAATTCGGTGAACAATTTCTTCCAAAAAGACCACCTCAATACAAAACAAAATCCCGTCTTGCTCAGGAGGCTCACGAAGCAATAAGACCCACAAATGTTTTTCTGGTTCCTGAAAAAATAAAAGAATCTTTAACAAAAGAGCAGTTTAACATCTACAGTTTGATATGGAAAAGATTTGTTGCTTCACAGATGAAGCCAGCGGTTATGAAGACAATAACCATAAAACTTTCAAGAGAAACCTGCATTTTTCAGGCAACCAAGACCATTATAAAGGAAAAGGGATACCTTCTGCTTTCTGAGGGGAGATTAAAAGAAGATGAAAAAAACAGGGAAGTTTTTAAAATTCTTGAAAATCTGAAAAAAGGAGATAAAGTTTTGCTTGAAAAGATAGAAATTTCCCAGCATTTGACCCAGCCACCTCCCCATTATACGGATGCTTCTCTGGTTAAAATTCTGGAAGAAAAAGGAATAGGAAGACCTTCAACCTATGCTTCAATAATTGACACCCTTATAAGACGCTCTTACATTTACAGGAACAAAAGACAGCTTCTATTAAAGGAAATTGGTGAAGTTGTGATAGACCTTCTGGAAAATTTTTTCCCTTTGATTACCGATTATAATTTTACTGCTAAAGTGGAAGAGAAACTTGATCTGATTGCTTCATCCAAGGCAACTTCAAATCAGGTTCTTAAAGAATTTTATGACAATTTCAAAAAACTCCTTGAAAATGCAGAAAAAAAGATAAAACCCCTCACAAAAGTCCTTGTTGAAAAATGTCCCTGGTGCGGGGCAAATTTGATAGAAAAGATGACAAAAAATGGCAAACTTCATGTCTGCTCAAATTCTGGATGTCCATACAGATTGTATTTAACCGATAAGGGAGTTCTTGAACCTGAAAAGATGTTCTGTCCAAAGTGTGGTTCTCCAATGATTCTTGTCGTTGGAAGAAGAGGTCCATTTTATCTGTGTCAGAAATATCCGCGCTGTAAAACAACAAAATCCTATGAAAAAGGTTCCTGATAAATTCAAAGAGGAATTGAAAAATTTTGAAACCTATCTTCTTTTTGAGAGAAACTACTCCCCTCATACCATAAGGGCATATTTAAAAGATATTGCGGAGTTTTTAAAGTTTATGTCAAAAAACAATCTCAATTATGACCAGGTAAAAAGAATACACATTAGGCAGTTTCTGACAGGGTTAAGAGAAAGAATTTCTCCTGTCTCAATTTCACGCCTGCTTTCAGCATTGAGAACTTTTTTCAAATTTTTAATTCGCGATGAAAAACTTGATGAAAATCCGTTTTCAGGTGTTTCTATAACAAGGTTTGTAAAAAAAATTCCACAGGTTTTAGAAGAGCACGAGGTTGAGGCGCTTCTGCTTCAACCAGACACAGAAAAACTCTCAGGTTTGAGGGACAGGGCAATTCTTGAAGTGCTTTATGCAACAGGAATGAGAGTTGGTGAACTTGTAAATCTAAAAATAAGTGATGTGGATGTATGGTCTTCCACAATAAGGGTTTTTGGAAAAGGGAAAAAACAGAGATTTTGTTATCTTACAGACAGTGCAATTGAATACATAGAAAGATATCTTGAAGTGCGGAAAGGTAAAAGCGAATTTCTTTTTTTAAACAAATCAGGAAAACCAATTTCTTGTGTTTCAGTAAGAAAAATGCTCAAAAAATACATAAATCAGGCAGCAATAAAAAAGAAAATAAGCCCCCACACAATAAGACACAGTTTTGCCTCAATTCTTCTTTCAAGAGGATGCGATTTAAAGTCAATACAGGAACTTCTGGGTCACAAGGACATCTCATCAACCCAGATTTACACGCACATCTCCCCCCAGAAGTTAAAGGAAATTTACGACCAAACACATCCCAGGACACAAAAACAAAGTGACAAGGTGATAAAGTGATAAGGGAACAAAGAAAATGACAAATTGTAGCTGCAGACCCTTGGTCTGCGATAAAATGATATGGAGACAAGAAAATAAAGTGACAAGGAAAAAAGTGGATAGAGGACAGAGGATAGAGGATAGAGGATAGAGGAAAGAAAGAAATGTTAAATCACAAATTCCAAATTACAAACCACAGCCCATTTCCAGATGGGCTGGGCCCCGCCCTTTTGAAAAAGGGCGGTGGTCACAAACAAATCCTAATATCCAAATTCAAATGTTCAAAACAGGAAGT
>JAGHAG010000131.1 GCA_021161625.1 Elusimicrobiota bacterium | reverse complement strand
GTGAGCAAGTTTCTATCCACTATCCTCTATCCTCTTTCCTCTTTCCACTGTCCACTATTCGCTATTCTCTCATTACTCGTTACTCATTACTCATCCCTATTGTCGCTATTTGCTAAAGAAAGAGAGGGATTTTGCGTTTTTTAAAAAAATTATTAAAATGAATTATGCAGGAAAACAGGGTTTTTGATGAAAAAGTTTCACCTGTATCAGTAATTTACGCTATTCAACATATTCTTGCCGCATTTAACGGAATTATTGCTGTTCCAATGGTTGTTGGAACTGTTCTTTCTGTGAAAACAGGAGACCTTTCCTACTATGTTTCCTGCACGATATTTTCTGCAGGAATTGCAACAATCCTTCAGGCATATGTTTTTGCAAAAATGCCCGTTGTTATGGGCACGGACTTCACCTTTGTGGGTCCTTCCATAAGTGTGGGGAAAAATTACGGACTTTCAGGAATTTTTACTGCAACCTTAGTGGGAAGTTTTCTTGAAATGATTTTGAGCAGATTTATTCCTCTTCTGAAAAAACTATTCCCCCCTCTTGTTACATCAATTGTGGTCTCATTAATTGGTCTTACCCTTCTTCCTGTGAGTGTGGACTGGTGTGCGGGCGGGGTTGGTGCTTCTGACTATGGGGCTTTTTCAAACATACTTCTTGCTTTTGGTGTTATGTTTTTAATTTTAATCCTGCACATATTTGGCGGAAAATATCTTGAAAGTGTCTCTGTTTTTATTGGAATTCTGGCTGGTTACATAATTGCAATTCTTCTGGGAAAAGTGGATTTTGCACCTGTAAAAAGTGCTTCGTGGTTCAACCTTCCTGAACCTTTTCACTTTGGATGGAATTTTAAAATCTCAGCCCTTCTTCCCTTTCTTATTGCTTACCTTGTTACAACAATTGAAACAATCGGCGACTTAAATGCAATAGGATGCGTTTGCAATTTCCCTGTTTCTGACAGGGAAATTGAAAGGGGAATTTTAGGAGACGGGGTTGGAAGTTTCATTGGTGGAATTTTTAATGCTGGTGCAAATACTTCTTTTTCCCAGAATGTAGGAATTATCCCCTTAACAAAAGTAAAAAGCAGATTTGTTGTGGGAATTGCAGGAATAATCCTTGTTCTTATGGGGCTTTTTCCAAAACTTGGAGCCCTTATCGCAATAATGCCGCAACCTGTTCTGGGTGGTGCAGGAATAGTGATGTTCGGGATGATTGCAAGTGCCGGGATTTCAGGCCTATCAAAAGTGGAAATCCATTCAAGGGAACTTCTCATAATTGCGGTTTCTTTTGCCTGCGGGCTTGGGGTTGTGATGAGACCTCAGATTCTAAAAAATTTTCCAGAATGGCTTAAAATTTTACTTTCCTCTGGAATTTCAACAGGAACAATTGTTGCAGTTGGGATGAATCTTGTTATACCCAGAAAGGTCAGTCAGCAGTAAGTGCGAGAAAACTTATAACTTCCTTCTTGTAGAGTTCGTGATTTTGTTTTTGTAAAAAACCTTTTTTGTGAGGACCTGTTATTTTTACAAACTTTTTCGGGTGATTTGCAGTTTCAAAAAGTTTTTGAGCAAGGTGAAAAGGGACTTTTCTATCATCTATACTGTGAACAATCAGAACAGGGGCTCTTACTTTTTTAATATAACTTAATGTGTTGTAATTGTATTTGAGAAATTTTGCAGGAAGGAACGGATATTTCATTTTTGCAATGTCCTTTATTGATGTGAAAGTTGCCTCAAGAAAAAGCGCCCTTGGATGATGTTTTAAAGCAAGATATGCTGCAATTGGGCCACCGAGAGACCTGCCCACTATTATAATTTTTTCAGGAAGAACTTTTTTAACCTTTACAAGATAATTCCACGCAGCATCAGCATCAATGTATGTGCCCTCTTCTGAAATTTCTCCTTCACTCAATCCAAACCCCCTGTAATCAAAAGCAAGAACACAAAAACCAATGTCATAAAACTGTTTTATTTCATCAAGATAATGGGAAAGATTTTCGGCATTTCCGTGGCAGAACAAAATGGTTTCACCTCTTGGTTTAAGGGGACACAAATACCAGCCATTCAGTTTTACTCCATCAGAAGTCTCAAAAAAAACATTTTCATACTTTAGTCCAATATCTTCTGGAGTTTTTGAAATTTTTTTTGAGGGCTGATAAATAAAATTCCTCTGAAAAATCAGCATAAATGCAAAAACAAAAATGGGAACAAGGATAAAAATAAAAATCAGGTCAAAAAGAGGATTTTTCCTTCTAAACATTGTTTAAATTTTGTGTCTGAATATCTGGTGTGAAAAAAAAGCAGAAACTGTTGCCTTTACTATGTCAATGAAAACAAACGGATAAACCCCCAGAAAGAAAACTTTCCTGAAAGAGATATTCAGATAAAAAGAAATCCACAAAATCCCGCAAAGATAAATAACAAAAACTCCTGCAAGCATCACCAAAAAATGAGTTAAGAAAGTTTTTGATTTTAAAATTTTTATCAGATACCCCACTACAAAAGGAGCAAAAATAAACCCTATTAAATAACCTGCGGTTGGTCCAAATATGTGGGTGGGAGTTGCAAACCAGGGGATTCCTGCAATTCCAAACGAAAGATAAAAAATCTGGCTGACCATTCCCCACAAAGCACCACAGAAAACACCGCTTAAAAGAACGCCAAGAACCTGTCCTGTAACAGGAACAGGTGTAAAACCGAGATGAATTTTTATCTGTGCAAGAAAACCTGTGAGAGTAGCCATGAAAAGAGAAAGTGCAATTTTTTTCCAGAGGAGAGTGCTTTTCTGCCACTCTAAAACTGATGTTATTGCAAAACTTCTTTTCATGTTTTATTATTACGAATTTTCGAAAATTTGTAAATACAGCAATGTCAAAGCAAAATAGGACATTATCATTTTGCTCCTACAGAATCTTGACAAAAATACAGATTAAATTATAATTGATATTGAAAATCAATTTCAATAATTAAAAGCATCCCTTACAGGTTATGCAAGGGACTGTCAGGAGAATTTGGAGAAATAATGAATGAGGAAATAAGAAAAATAAAAAATAGAATCAATGAGAATATGATGAAAATCAGGAAAAAGATTATTATACTTTCCAATAAAGGTGGTGTAGGAAAAACTGCTCTAACAGTTTCTCTTGCCGGGATTTTTTCTTTAAAAGGCAAAAAGACAGGACTTCTGGACGCTGACATTCACGGTCCATCAATTATCAAAGCAGTCGGTCTGGATGGTGAAAAATTGAGGGCTTCGGACGAAGGGATTTTTCCTCTGGAAAAGGGTAATTTAAAAGTTATATCAATGGGGTCTATCCTTGAGAAAGAGGATTCTCCTGTAATCTGGAGAGGACCTTTAAAAACAGGAGTTTTGCGTCAATTTCTCGGCGATGTTATCTGGGGAGAACTGGATTTTCTTTTTGTTGATTTACCTCCAGGCACAGGAGATGAGCCAATGAGTGTGATTCAACTGATTGGAAATGTAGATTGCGGAATTGTTGTAACAACTCCTCAGGATATAGCTTTGCTTGACACAAGAAAATGCATTAATTTTTTGAAGCATATGCAGGTTTCTGTCTGTGGTGTTGTTGAAAATATGAGTGGCTTTATCTGTCCGCACTGTGGAAAAGAAATTGATATTTTCAAGAAAGGTGGAGGAGAGAAAATTGCTTCTGAAATGAAGGTTCCTTTTCTCGGAAGGGTGCCCTTTGACCCGAGAATTGTGGAAAATATGGACAGGGGGCTGGAATTTGTTCTTGAATTTCCGAATTCCAAGGCAGCACAGTCTCTTATTTCAATTGCAGAAGATATTGAAAAAATATTGGAAATTTCAGAGAAGTAATTATATCCCAGTATTTTTTTAAATGAAAGGCATTGTTGATTACAGACAATCAGGGAAAATGAAATACTGTAATTTCAGGAGGCAATATGTTGATTGATGAAAAATCAAAGGAAATCCTGAGAGAAAAATTCAAAAGAGAACTTAAAAATGAAGTTATTGTGAAAGTTTTTACAAGAAGCATAATAATGGGCAATGAAAATCCTGAATTTGCCCGATTTTCTGAAAGTTTTGTCAGGGAACTTGCAAAAATAGATACCAGAATCAAACCTGAATTTCTTTCTCTTGCAGATGAAGAAGCAAGAGTTCTGGGGTTGAGTGTTTCTCCGACTATAATTGTCAGAAAAAACAACAGTTATTCAATGGAATTTGTTGGAGCGCCTGTTTCATATCAGGCAGGAGTTTTTATAGAGGCAATAACAATGGCATCAAGAGAAGAGGCAGGACTTAGCGCTTCTTCAAGAGAAAAATTGAAAAATATAGATAAAGAGGTAAATCTGGATGTCTTTGTCACCTCAGAATTGCCTCAGAGCAGTCAACCGTCCGTCATTGCCTGTAAGATTGCTGTTGAGATTAAGAATAATATAAAGGTGCGAATAATAGATGTTTCTCAGGCAGTTAAACTTGTCCAGGATTCTGGCATTTCTTCTGTGCCTGCTGTTATTGTGAACAGGGATAAAGATTCTTTGCTGGAAGGTTTTCTTTCAGAAGATAAAATTGTAAATCTTGTTGTTAAATATGGTTCTTCAAAAGCAGATGAGATTCTTGCAAAGGAAATTGAAGAAGAGAAAAAGAGACAGCGTCTTGTAGACAACCCCGATTATCCCGTTGTTCTAACGGACGAAAATTTTGACAAAGCGGTTGAAAAATATCCTTTTCTTGTTGTTGACTGCTGGGCTGAGTGGTGCGGTCCCTGTCAGATGATTCATCCTGTTATTGAGTCATTGGCAAAGAAGAAAAAAGGAGAAATTGTCTTTGGGAAACTAAATGTCGATGAAAACAGACAAATTTCTGGAAAGTTTGGAATTATGTCAATTCCCACAATGCTTGTTTTTAAAAACGGCAAAAATATTGACAGAATTGTTGGGGCAATGCCTGAACAGATGCTTGAGGAGAAGTTGAACAGGTATAAATAAAGATACAATATGAAGTTTTTGTAGAGGAGATATGAAAAAAATAGAAGAACTTGTCAGGAATGAAATTAAAGGGGTTGTTGGATGTACTGAACCTGCAAGCATTGCATTTGCTTTTTCAAATGCTGTCCGTATTTTTCGGACTGAATTTGGCACTCTAAATCTGGAAAATTTTCAGGGGAACCTCAAAGTTTCAAATGAAGTTTACAGAAATGCCTCAACTGTCAAGGTGCCTGTTTTAAAAGAGAAAGGTATTTTACCTGCTGCTGCAATGGGGGTATTTTCTGCCAGCAATACTTTTAATCCATTTTCTGGAATTGATTTATCAACAAAGAAAAAAATAAAAATTCTGATGAAGAGTAAAAAATGGCTGAAAATTGAAAAAGTAAATCAGAACGGGATTTTTGTAGAGGCAGAGATTGTTTGTGGAAAAAATTCAGTAAAGGTTCTGATTGAGGATTCTCATGATAAAATCAAAGAAATATCAGTAAATGGGAAAAAATTTTTCAGACAGAGAAAACAAAGAAAAATTGCACTTTCTGGACTTGGTGAGATTTATCAGATTGTTAAGAAGAGAAATACTGTGCTTGAAAATATTGTAGAAAATTTTTTAAAAAAGCAGGGTTCGTTATACGAGAGATTTAGATATAAAAATTCTTTTGATGCAGTAAAAGGTCTGGTAGAAAAGAGAATGGATGGTGAATCTATTGAAATTCAGACAATTACAGGTTCTGGTAATCAGGGAATTTTTATTGCTGTGCCTTTTTATGAAATTTATAAAAAAGACAGGAAAAAGGTTCTTCCTGCCGTAGTTTTTTCAGTTCTGACACAGATTTATCTGACACAGGAGAGGGGGAGAATTTCAAGTATTTGCGGTCTGGCTAACAAGGCAGCACCTTCACTTGTTGCAGGACTTACCTATTATAAGAGGAAGAATCTGGGCGAAATTAAACAAAAAATGAATTTAACCGAGGAGGCACTCAGGGGTCTTGTCTGTGAAGGAGCAAAGAGATCTTGCGCTTTAAAGGCATCTGTGTGTCTGCATGCTGTTTGCAAAGTGGAGGAATTTTGAGGCAGCAGATATGAAAGTAATAAAGGATTTAATCAAAACCTGTAAGGATATAAAGGTAAAAGAAGTTTTTGTGGGATATTTTGACACAGCAGTTATAAGCAGAAGGTGTGGCATTGCAACAACAATGAAAACTTTTTGTGGGGCAGGACATCAGAAAATAAAAAATGCAGGAATGTTTGAAGATATGTCTGCCAGAAAACTGGCAGAGTTTCTTTTCTCAGAAAATCTTCTGGAAGCATCCATAGGAATGGCTGCTCTCAATTCGGCAATTCCTGATATTTCGCAGGATAAACTCACAGATATAAATGCTTCGCAGCTCCTGGAAAACAAGGGTCGGGAAAAAACTGTTGCGGTTATTGGTAATTTTCCTTTTGTTAAAAGGATTAAGAAAATAGCACGCAGGATGTTTGTATTTGATATGAATCCGCAGGAAGGGGTTCTTCCTGCAGAGGAGGAATATCGTCTTTTGCCCGAGGCAGATGTTGTAGCAATTACAGGAACCTCTTTAATCAATCACACTTTTGAAAATGTCATTTCAAACATAAGAAAAGACGCCTATAAAATTATGCTTGGTCCGTCTGCCCCTCTTTCACCTGTTTTATTTGATTATGGAATTGATGCAGTTTCAGGGACAATTGTAGAAAATGAGAATTTACTATTGAGGTTTCTGCAACAGGGGGCAACATTCAAGGAACTGCCCGGTAAACGACTTGTCACAATTTTCAAAAATAAATAAAAAATTTTGTTAGTTTTGAGTAATTATGAATACTGTGATTAGAGAATGGATGGAGACAGAAGGCAAAAAATTTTTAAAAGAAATTGGCATTAAAGAAGGAAATAAAGTATTAGATTTTGGTTGTGGAGAAGGGCATTATACAATTCCTCTGGCAGAGGTCGTTGGCAAAAGAGGTATTGTGTATGCAATTGATAAAGACGCACAGGTGTTAACAGAATTAAAGAAAATTATAAAGGAAAAAAGATTAAAAAATATAAAACTGATAAATGAAAATACCGAGATTCCATTAGAGAACAACTCCATAGATGTGGTTTTGTGTTATGATGTTATTCATTATGAAGACAAACAGAATAGAAAAAAAATTTATGAAAAAATTTATCGGGTGTTGAAATTTACTGGTTTCTTTTCCCTTTATCCCAAACACCATAAAAAAGATTATCCCTTAATGGAACTGGCTCAAATAGAGTTGGAGGAGGTGATAGGAGAGGTGGAAAGCATGGGTTTTGTTTTAGAAAAAAAACTGTTTAAAAAGTGTATTCACGATGATTATTATAACAAATGTTGTATATTAAACTTTAAAAAGAAAAGGAGGAACTGATGCCAGTTATGGAAATAAGTATTGTCTTATTAATGCTTGACAAAAGATGAATTTATTTACAATAATATAAATGAAAATGATTTTCATTATCAGGTTAAATAAATGGGAGGGAGAATGGAATTTTCGACGGATATTTTGATTATTGGAGGAGGACCCGCTTCAATTGTTGTTGCAGGGACTGCGAGAAAATATTATCCGAAAAAAAGTATCACAATAATAAAGGATAAAGAAACCAGTATTGTTCCCTGTGGAATTCCCTATATGACGGCAAGTCTTGAAAAACCACAGGACAATACTATGTCTTTTGCAGGGCTTGAAAAGGATGGTGTTAAAATTGTGATTGACAGAGCAAAAGAAATAAAAAGACAGGAAAAAAAAGTTTTAACAGAAAAAGGGGACATTTATACTTATGAAAAACTTGTTCTTGCAACAGGTTCAAAACCCATTCAGCCAAAGATAAAAGGGTTTGAACTTGAAAATGTTTTTCCAATATTTAAAGATTTTAACTATCTGGTGAAAATGATAGAGAAAATAAAAGAAAGTAAAAATATTGTTGTCCTTGGAGGTGGTTTTATTGGTGTGGAGTTCGCTGATGAAATTTCAAATCTTAATGGGAAAAACGTATATCTGGTGGAAATGCAACCAAATATTCTTTTAAATTCTTTTGATAGGGAGTTTTCTGTTCTTGCTCAAGATAAACTTATTGAAAAAGGAGTAAAAGTTTTCACAAATACCAAGGTTGAAGAAATTATTGGTTCCAGACAGGTTGAAAAGGTTCTCCTTTCTGATGGTAGAGTTATTGAAGCAGATGTTGTTGTCTGTGGACTTGGAGGAATTCCAAATACGGTTCTTGCAGCAGAATCAGGACTTGATATGGGAAGAGGTAAGGGGATCTGGGTTGATGAATACATGCGCACTTCTGACAGAAATGTTTTTGCTGTTGGTGATTGTGCAGGGAAAAGAGATTTTTTTACTCGGAGAGATAACCCTGTTATGCTTGCTTCAATAGCTACGGCTGAGGCACGGATTGCTGGAGCGAATCTTTATGAACTTAAAGTAATTAGAGAAAACAAAGGAACAATTGGAATTTTTTCAACTTATGTTTCAGGTCTTGTGCTTGCCTCGGCTGGTCTTACTGAAAACAGTGCTAAGAAAGAAAATTTTGAAGTTGTTGTTGGGAATTGTGAAGGTGTTGATAAACATCCCGCAGGTCTGCCACATAGGAGTAAACTTAAAATTAAACTGATTTTCTCAAAGCAATCAGGAATTTTAATGGGCGGTCAGGTTGCAGGGGGGTTTTCCGCTGGTGAGATTATAAATATTATTGGAATGGGTATTCAAAGAAATGTTTCACTCACCGAACTTGAGACACTTCAAATGGCAACACATCCCTATCTGACACCAGCCCCAACAAAGTATCATCTTGTAATTGCTGCGCAGGATGCTCTTAAAAATTTTAGCAGAGGTTGATGGCTGTTTGTAAATGGTATTCTTTTAGAGTTGCAATTGAAAAAGAGGCAAACATTGTCAGAATTGTAACCTTGCTTTTTTAAGATGAATTATGGTAAAGGTTAATCATATTGCGATTCAGGTAAAGAACAAAAAAGATGAGTTGTTTTTTACAGAAATTCTGGGTATGGAAAAAGTCGGTAATTTCAAGATTGCTCCACATCTTAGCGAAGCAATCTTTAAAAAGAAAAGGACAATTGAAGTAACAATTTTTGTAAAAGATAATTTTAAGATAGAACTTTTTATAACAGGCAGGAGGGTGGTGCCGTCTTTTAATCATATTTGTCTTGAAATTCCAGATAGGAAGAGTTTTATTGAAAGGTGCAAAAAGTATGGTATTGAAATCATACTTGTCAAGAGAAAAGGGAAGGAAAGTCTTTTTGTCAGAGATTTTTCTGGCAATCTTTTTGAAATAAAACAGGTGCCCTCAAAATGAGAATAACGATAATTTATGATAATACAGTTTACCCTGTTAGAAATGCCCGTTCTAACGGGGTTTACAGGGAAAATTTGAAATCTGATTGGGGTTTTGCATGTCTTGTGGAAGTTGAAAATACGCCGAAAATTCTTTTTGACACAGGTGGCAACGGAGCAATTCTTCTTTCAAATATGGAGAAACTCTGTATTAACCCAATGTCCATAGAAGCAGTTTTTATTTCTCATTCCCACTATGACCACACTGGAGGGCTTTCTGCTTTTCTCAATATAAACAATTCAGTTGATGTTTATGTACCGAATTCTTTCAGAGGGGTGAGAGGCGGAAGGAATGTTATTTACATAACTGAGCCAAGACAGATATACAGAAATGTTTTTTCCACAGGAGAACTTTCAGGTATAGAGCAGGCGATGATTGTAAAGACTGAAAAGGGGCTTGTTGTGATTGACGGATGTTCACACCCAGGTGTGGACAGGATTTTTCAAGCAGCAGAAAATTTTGGAAAAGTTTTTGCTCTTGTGGGCGGTTTGCATGGCTTTAATAATTTCAAATTGCTTGAAAAAGTTGAGTTTATTTGTCCCACACACTGTACACAACACATAAGAGAAATAAAAAATCTTTATCCTGATAAATTTATAGAAGGCGGGGCAGGGAGAATTATTGAGTTCTAATGAATAAAGAAATAAATCTTTTAGTTGCTTTTGGAACTGATGATGGGAAGAATTTAAATGATAATCATGTGGGAAAGGCAAAAGTTTTTTTTATTTATAAAATTTCCAATAAAGGAGTGGAATTTATTGAAAAGAGAGATAATCCAAAATTTCAAGAGGATGAAACGCTTATTCATGGTGACCCTGCTAAAGCTGCAGTTGTTAGTTCTATTTTAAAAGGTATTGATGTAATTGTTGGGAAAAGATTTGGGCCGAATATAGTTAGGATGAAGAAAAAATTTGTCTGCGTTGTTGCGAGAGTGGATAGCATAGAGGATGCATTGGATATTGTGCGGAAGAATATCGCTTTAATAGATGCAGAAAAAAATAAGGGAGAAGGAAGAAGCCATCTGGTTTTGAAAAAATAAAATGTCTATTTCAGAATTATAATATCTAGAATATATCAGCACTGAATAATGATTTCACTTCCGCCTTAAACTGCTGAATAATGCAGGTTAATTTTCATTTTTTACGGCTGAATCCTGATTTGCTGGGTTGAAAAGTTTTGCGATTATTGATAGAATTTCTGTATGAGAATAGGAAACGCTCCATTAACTCCAAAGCAAAGTGTAACAATTCTTTTGAGTATATTTCTTTCGTTTGTTGCAATAATGTTTTACTTTAAAACACAGGAAACAAAAAAACAGAAGCACAAAATAACACCAATTCTTGAAGTGCCGAAGATTGAGGTTGCAAAAGAGGTTTCTGTTGAAAAACTCCTGCCTGCTTCATCTTTTTCTCAGGGAGAGGTTATTGAACTTGAAGATATTTCCTCAGGAAGAATAAAAGAGTCAAAAAAACAGATTGAGGATGAAGAATTTGATGAAGAACCTGTTAAAGACGGAAAAATCAATATAAACAAAGCATCGTATCAGGATTTGATGAGATTTTTGCAAATCCCTGCAAAAACTGCAAAAGCAATTGTAAGTTACAGGGAACAATCCGGGGAAATCTGGGAACTTGAAGAACTTGAAGGTCTCCCTGGAATGGATAGAACCCTTATAAACAAAATTAAAAGAAAAGTAAGGTTTTAGAATAAAAAAAGACAAGAAAATAAAGTGACAAGTAGAAAAGAGGATAGTGGAAAGAGGACAGAGGATAGAGGACGTTGGGAGTGTATCGGCAGGAGGTAATATGAAAAGTTTGAAAATTAAAAAAGGAATTGAAAGGACTCCAAACAGGGCGCTTCTTTATGGAACAGGAATTCCAAAAGATGCAATGAGAAAGCCATTTATAGGAATTGCTTCAAGTTTTTCTGACCTTGTTCCTGGTCATGTTGGCATGAGGGACCTTGAAAGAGCAATAGAGAAGGGCATATATGCAGGTGGGGGTGTTTCTTTTATCTTTGGCGTTCCTGCAATTTGCGATGGTATTGCAATGGGTCATAAAGGAATGTTTTACTCGCTTCCATCAAGAGAACTCATTGCAGATGAAATTGAATCCATTGCAGAGGCACATGCTCTTGATGGTCTTGTTCTTTTGACTGACTGCGACAAGATAAATCCAGGAATGCTTATGGCTGCTGCCCGTCTGAACATTCCCGCAATTGTTGTAACAGCAGGTCCGATGCTTTCGGGAAATTATAAAAAAAGAAGGCTTTCACTTGTAAGAGACACATTTGAGGCAGTGGGGCTTTATCAGGCAGGAAAAATCTCTACATCAGAACTTGAAGCGCTTGAAATAAATGCCTGTCCTGGTGCAGGTTCCTGTCAGGGAATGTATACTGCAAACACAACCGCCTGTCTTATTGAGGCAATGGGAATGAGTTTACCGGGATGTGCAACTGCTCTTGCTGTCAGTGCCAAGAAAAAGAGAATTGCTTATGAATCGGGAAAGAAAATTGTTGAACTCGTGAAGAAAAACATAAAAACAAGGGATATTTTGAATAAAAATGCTTTTCACAATGCAGTTGTTCTGGACCTGGCTCTTGGTGGTTCAACAAATACGGTTCTGCATCTTCCTGCAATTGCGCATGATGCAGGAATTGAACTTGATATTGAAATTTTTGACATTTTAAGCAGAAAAGTTCCACACATCACAAACATAAGACCCGGTGGTGAGTATTTTATGGAAGACCTTGAGTTTGCAGGTGGTATTCCAGGAGTGTTAAAAAGATTGCTACCAGTTTTAAAGGAAAATAAAACTGTTTCAGGAATACCGATTAAAAAAATTGCAAAAAGTGCTGAAATATATGACGATGATGTGATAAGACCATTAAGCAGGGCATACCACAAAGAAGGCGGTATTGCAATTTTAAAAGGCAATCTCGCTCCTCTCGGTGCTGTTATAAAACAGAGTGCGGTTGACAAATCCGTAAGAAAATTTAAAGGCAAAGCAAGAGTTTTTGAGTGTGAAGAAGATGCAATGAAGGAAATTCTTGCAGGAAAAATAAAAAAGGGAGATGTTGTTGTGATAAGATACGAAGGTCCAAAAGGCGGCCCTGGTATGAGGGAGATGCTTTCTCCAACTTCTGCAATAATGGGAATGGGACTTGCAAAGTCAGTTGCCCTTATCACAGATGGAAGGTTTTCAGGCGGAACAAGGGGCCCCTGTGTGGGGCACATTTCACCTGAAGCAGCAGAAGGAGGGCCCATTGCCCTTTTAAAAGATGGAGATGAAATTCTGATTGATATTGACAGAAGAAAACTGGAGGTTCGGCTCTCCGCTTGCGAACTTTCAGAAAGAAAGAAAAAATTAAAAATAAAGAAAAAGAAAGTTTCAGGATGGCTTGAAAGATACCGAAGATTTGTAACATCTGCATCAAAAGGTGCAATTTTGCAGTAAACTTAAATGGCGTTTAAGGCATTTGTATAAATTTTTGATTTTATTTTTATTCCGTTTATTTCAATTTTAAATTCTCTGTCAATTTTGTATTTCAGTGAGTTGTTTCTGTAGAGATTTTCAGATATTTTTTTAACAAAATTTTTTTCAAATGCATAAACAATAGCATTAAAGGAAAATTTCTTTAAAACATCAGAAAAATTTTTCCCCTCTTCTATGTCTTTTTTAAAAAAGTAAAAGTCAAATCTATCTGAATGTTTTTTGAGATGAAGAAGTTTCTTTTCACTCACAGCCCCGCATTCAACCCAGATACCTTTTTTTTCATCCTCAAAGACAAGGTCAGGTTTGTATTTTGATTTTACTTTTTTTTCAACAGATAACTTTCCACCAAACATAAGGTATGCCAGAAGTTTTAAAACAATGTGTGTGCGTGTTTCACTTTCCTTTTTTATCAGGACAATCTTTGGATTTATTCCAGAAAAAGAAAATTTTTCCCTCACAAAGTTTTTTCAAAAATTCGGTATTTTTTATATATTTTGCCTGCCATAAGTTCTGCTGCTCTTATTGTTGGGATGTTGTCTTCAAGAATCCATGAAAATTCACATTTTTCATATCCCTTTTTCAAAGATGCCTCAAGGGACTTTGTGTAAAGAAGCACATCCAATCCAATTTTGTGATATTGTCTTTTAACACCAAGTGTAAGAAGTCGTAAAGTTTTTATTTTTTTTGCCCAGTAAAGAAGTTTCAGAAGAGAAATGGGGTTAAGTTTTCCATTTATCTTTTTCAGTGCCTCATTTACATCAGGCAGAGCCATAAGAAAACCTGCAGGGTCTCCATCATAAAAAGCAATCCACAGGATGTCTTCATCAACAATTTGTTTTAATTTTCCACCAAGATATAAAATTTCATCTTCTGTCATTGGCACAAAACCCCAGTTTTTCTCCCAGGCAGAATTATAGATATCCATAATTATGTTAACCTCTTCCTCAAATCTTTTTTTGTTAAGTTTTCTCACAGAAAGTTTTGGATTTCTTCTTAAAATTCTTTCTGCAAGAGGCAGGAGCCGATTTATTGGTCCTTTTTTTACATCCATAATAAAAGCAAGAAGGTCTTTTGCTTTTACAAAACCTGCATCCTGAATAAAATCAATATAATACGGCGGATTGTATGGCATCATAATTTTTGGCGGGTCATCAAATCCCTCAATCAAAAGACCGCATTCGTCATTTGTTGATGGATTCATCGGTCCCCTTACGATTCCTATGCCTTTATTCTTAAGCCAGTCAAAAACATTTTCAAAAAGTGCTTTTGAAACAGCAGCATCTTCAATGCACTCAAAAAAGCCAAAAAATCCACATTTTTCACTGTGAAATTTGTTGTGATTATTGTCCACAATTCCTGCAATTCTTCCAGCAGGTTTGCCATTTTTGTATGCAACAAAAAGAATTTTCTGTGCGTGTTTCCAGAAGGGATTTTTCCGAGACAGAAGTTCTTTCACCTCAACTTTCAGAGGTGGAACCCAGTATGGGTCTTTTTTATAAATTTCAAAAGGAAGTTCTATAAACTCCTTTAATTGGCTGTCTGTTTTGACCTGCTTGATCTCCATAATCTCCTCATCCAGACATTTATTGCTTTAATACCTCTTTTCAAACTTCTTTTTTCAGGTTTTACAAATTTTTTCCCTTTTTCAATTAAACCAAGTTCCTGTCCTGCTTCATAAAATGCTTTTAAAGCCTGCTCAAGATGTCTTTTTGTATGAGTTGCCATAATGCTTACCCGTATAAGTGCTCTTCCTGGCGGAACAGCAGGAGAAACAACCGGAGTTGTGAACACACCTCTGTCGAAAAGAAGCCGCCAGAATTTGAAGGCAGCAAGGTCATCGCCAATCACAACAGGAATGATTGGAGTTGTTGAAAATCCTGTATCAAATCCAAGAGATTTCAATCTGTCTCTCATATAATTGGCAAGTTTTAAAAGTCTCTTCTGACGTCTATCACTTTTTTTCATAATTTCAAGTGCCTTTAAAACTGCTGCAACATTTGAAGGAGATGGTGCTGCTGAAAAAATCAAAGCCCTTGCATTGTGTTTTATATAATGAATGATGTCTTCTTCACCTGCAATAAATCCACCAATAGAGGCAAAAGATTTTGAAAATGTTCCCATGATTAAATCCACCTCATCCGTTACACCCATGTAATTACAGGTGCCACGTCCATTCTTTCCAAGAACACCAATTCCATGAGCATCGTCCACCATAATTCTTGCTCTGTATTTTTTTGCAACAGGAATTATTTCTTTTAAAGGAGCAATATCTCCCTCCATTGAAAAAACACCATCAATAACAATAAGTTTTCCTGCATCTTCAGGAAGGGAAGCAAGAACCCTTTCAAGGTCTGAAACATCATTGTGTTTGAACCGCACCATCTTTCCATATGAAAGACGACAGCCATCAATGATTGAAGCATGGTCGTATTTGTCAGTCAGGATATAGTCATTTTTCCCAACAAGGGAAGAAATTACACCGAGATTTACCTGCATACCTGTTGTAAAGACAAGGGCAGAGGGCTTTCCAACAAACTGAGCAAGTTCTTTTTCAAGTCGCTCATGAAGGTCAAGAGTTCCATTTAAAAATCTTGAGCCAACACAACCTACTCCATATTTCTGTGTTGCGAAAATTGATGCATTTTTGAGCCGCTGATTTGATGCAAGACCAAGATAGTTATTAGAACCCATCATAATCATTCTTTTCCCTTCACAGATTACAACTGGATTTTGTCCTGATTCAACTTTGTGAAAATAGGGATAAAATCCTGCTTTTTGAATTTCTTTTGCTATTGTAAATTTATAACACTTCTCAAACAAATCCATTTTCTCCCCCTTTTACCCTGTTAGATAGTAAACATCTAACGGGGTTTTCTTTTTCCAGCATTTGTTCCTACAACCATTTCTCTTTAGTATACCAATTTAAAGTTATTTCAACACCTCTATCAAGGTCAAATTCAGGTTTGTATCCAAGAACATCAGTAAGTCGGGTTGTATCAACAATCCAGTGTTTTGCATTAATTTCTGTGATTTTCTGGACATTTAAAAGAGCGGTTTTTCCTGTAATATACGAAACAGATGAAAGAAAGATACTTGAAAAGTAAATAACAGGTTCGGGAATTTTTACAATGAAAATTTTTTTATTCATCTTTTCAGCAATTTTTTTTATCACACTCTCATAGGTTAAAATTTCAGGATGGGCGACAAAAAAGGTTTCATTTATGAGATTTCCTTCAACTGCTCGGAGTACTGCCCCACAAACATCAAAGACATTTACAAGATTTAAAAATCTTTTTCCCTGTGGCAGAGGCACGAAACCTCTTTTTACAAGCTGAAATGCAAAAAATATATCTCTGTCGCCTGGTCCATAAACAGCGCAGGGCCTTAAAATTATATAAGGTAAACCACTTTTTTTTACAATTTTTTCTCCAAGCAGTTTGCTTTTTCCATAATCAGAGACAGGATTTTCAGGGTCTGTTTCTTTTTTTGGTGAGGAAAGAGGAGCAGGTCCTGATGCTGCCTGAGAGGATATCAGAATAAATTTTTTTAAATTTTTTAATTTCTTTGCTTTTTCAACAAGGATGTATGTCCCCTTTGCATTTACAAGATAATACTCAGATTTTTTCCCTCTTATCAATCCTGCATTATGAACAATCACATCAACCT
>JAGHAG010000121.1 GCA_021161625.1 Elusimicrobiota bacterium | reverse complement strand
TTCTTTATCTATACATTTTTTACAGACCCTTATTTAAAAGACAGGGTTCTTTTTTCTTTGCTCGGTGTGAAATTTTATGCTGGAAGTGCATCTTATGCTTTGAAAGTTTATACAAGAATTCTTACAGTCCTTTTTCTTACAATTTACTTTCTGCATGTTATGACAGAAACCGAAATAATCGTTGCTTTAAGAAGTATAAAAATTCCCTTTATCCTGTGTTATACCCTCGGTCTTGCATTAAGGGCAATGGGGATGTTCTTAAATGATTATAGAACCATAAGAGAGGCAGAAAAGGCACGGGCAATTGATTTGAAAGAATTAAGTATTTTCAAAAAAATAGCAAAACTCATAAATTATGTTATTCCTCTTCTTGCTCTTGCAATAAGAAGAACAGATGAATTCAGTGATGCAATAAGTTCAAGGGGTTTCTCATTTAAAGGAATGAGCAAAAGGCCAAATTATCTTGCAAAAAAATTCTTCTTTAAAGTTTATGATTATCTCTTTATTTTATTTTCAATCATTTTTACCGGCTTTTTTATTCATTTCTTTAGAAAATGAAAAACCCGATAATTGAGTTTAAAAATTTTTCGTGGAAATATGAAAATGCACAGGATTTTTCCTTAAAAAACATAAATCTCAAAATTTTTGAAGGTGATATTATTGGCGTTGTTGGTGCAAACGAACAGGGAAAAACAACTCTGCTTAGATGTTTGAACGGATTAATTCCCTTTAACTGGCGGGGGACTCTTAAAGGAGGGGTGAGAATTTTTGGCAAAGATATTCTCCAGGGAAGCATTGAAGAGTTTTCAAAAAAAGTTGGATTTGTTTTTTCTGACCCTGATAGCCAGTTCACAAGCACAAGTGTGGAAGAGGAAATTTTATTCGGGCTTGAAAATCTAAATCTTCCAATTGATGAAATAAAAACTCGGCTGAAGTGGGCAATTGAAGAGTTTGAACTTGAAGGTTTTCTCTCAAAACCTCCCTATGAACTCTCGGGCGGTCAAAGACAGCGGGTTGCAATTGCAAGTGTTGTTGTGATGAAACCTTATGTTTTAGTTTTAGATGAGCCAACTTCAATGCTTGACCCTGATGGGAAAAGCGAAATTTTTGAAATTTTAAAGAAACTTGCAGGGGAAGAAAACTTAACCTTAATAATCGCTGAACACAACCTCACAGAACTTTTGAAAATTGCAGAAAGAATTATCCATATTGACAAAAACGAAATTGTCTATGATGGAGATGTTCAGCGGTTCGTTGATGAATTTGATTATGAAAATTTGCAAATTTATATGCCTGAAGTTTCACAGGTTTTCTGGCATCTTAAAAAACAGAAAAACATACCCTTCCTGCTTGAAGATGCTGTTGGAAAATTTCAAAAATGATAGAGGTTAAAAACATTCACTTTTGGTATCCTGATGGAACCAATGCTCTGTGCGATGTCTCTTTAGAAATTCAGGATGGTGAATTCATTGCTTTAATAGGGCAGAATGGCTCTGGAAAAACTACCTTTGCAAAATGTATTGCAGGAATTCTAAAGCCAACAAAGGGGGAAATTTTAATTGATGGGAAAAATCTGAAAAATTTCAGAAGAAAAGAAATTGCTGAAAAAATAGGATATGTTTTTCAAAACCCTGACCATCAGCTCTTTTCTAACACCTGTGAAAAGGAGATAAGTTCCGGACCACGAAATCTAAAACTTCCTCTCAAGGAGATAAAAAGGAGAGTGGAGATTGCATCTGAAATTGCCGGGGTGGATAGAAAACTTTTTAACAAACACCCTTTTTTCCTTTCAAAGGGCTTAAGGCAAAGAGTTGCAATTGCATCAATTCTTTCCATGCAACCAAAAGCAATTATTGTGGATGAGCCAACAACAGGACAGGATTTTAAACAATCCATAAGTGTTATGGAATTTTTAAAAAAGTTAAATCAACAAAAGCACACAATTCTGATAATTACCCATGAAATGCACATTGTCGCAAAATATGCAAAAAGAGTTGTTCTTTTCAAAGATGGAAAGATTCTGCAAGACGCTTCAACAAAAGAAGTCTTTGAAAAAAGAGATTCCCTTGCAAAAGCAAGAGTAAAACCACCGCAGATAACGATTTTCTCTCGCAGAGTTTTGAATAAAACTTTTCTTACATGCGAGGAATTTCTTGTAAAGCGGAAGTTGGAGGTCAGAAGTCAGAAGTTGGAAAATCCCCCTTTGTATTCCCCCCTTTTGAAAAAGGGGGGAAATAGGGGGGATTATAAAAATTAAAAATGACAAATGAAAAATGAAGCGAAATTAGGAGATTGGGAGATTATGAAAAATGCAAGATGCAAAAATCAAAATGGAAAATGACAGAGTAAAAATGAAAAATCAGTGGTAAGGATTAAGTAGTAAGGATTAAGTTATGGAAAAGATGAATTACTTAATTCTTAAAGCCCCCGATAAAATCGGGGGCGACTTAATCCTTAATCCTGATAAATACGGTTTTGAAAATTTGAATTTTGGTAATTGGGATTTGTTTAGGATTTGGGATTTAGAATTTAGGATTTGATAATATGGATTGTCATTTTGAATTTTGCAGTTTGAATTTTAAATTTCTGTTAGCGAGCATATTTCCATTCACTTTCCTCTGTCCTCTATCCTCTTTCCACTGTCCACTATTCACTATTCCCTCATTACTCTTACTCGTTACTCATCCCTATTGTCGCTTTCGGGATAGAATAACTTCCTGCCATTTTATTTTTATTGGCACACCCTTTAAAAAATACTTCTGCCTGAGGGTTCTTACAAATCCCTTTTTCCTCTGAAGGTTAAAAATCCCTTTTTTCTTTCGGTATCTTATGAGAATAGAGGGCACCTCTGCATCCCTGTCAAAAATCTGTTTTACATTTAAAAGAAAAATCGGAAGTCCTAACTCCTTTATTGTTCTTCTTACAAACCTGTTTAAGTTTTCAAGGGGCATCTCCTTTCTCTGTTTTAATTTGAAAACCTCATTAATTACTTTTTTTATCCCTCTGTTTTTCAGGGCAGAGACAAAGAAAACTTCAGGGTCAGGAAGGTCGCCAAATAAATGTGGAGCATTTTTTCTTAAATTTTGCATCTCTCTTTTGTCAAGAAGGTCTATCTTATTAAAGACAAGAATTGTGGGTTTGTTTTTTATAAAGTTTGCGATTTTAAAATCAGAAATTTTCAAAGGTGTGCTTGCATCAACAATAAAAATTGCAATATCTGATTTTTGGAGAGCATCTCTTAAAAATCTGAAATTGTAAAGTTTCAAATCATCTCTTTTAAATCTTCTAAAAAAACCTGCAGTATCCAGAAAAGAAATCACTCCTTTTTCTGTCTTTAAAAATTCCTCAACAATTTCATTTGTGGTTCCAGGAATTTCAGAAACCCTGAACCTTTTTTTGCCAAAAATGGCATTTAAAAAAGTGGATTTGCCCGCATTTGGCGAACCACACACAACAACTCTTACAGGTTTACTTTGAGGTGTTGCTTTTTGAGCCATAGAGAAGAGAAAATCCTTCAATTTTTTTAATCCAAGTTTATGCAGAGCAGAAATAAAAAAAACATTAGATGAAAATTTGTAAAAGTCAAAAGAAGGCTCTTTTACTTTATCTATCTTGTTTGCAATGATAAAAAAGTTCAAACCCTTTTTCCTTGCTTTTACGAGAAGTTTCACATCAACATCTGTAAAATCTGAAACATCAATAACAATTCCTACAAGGTCTGCGGTTTTTATAACCTCATAAAATTCTTCAAGTTCTTCTGCATCTTCAATGCCAACTGTGTCTGTTGTATAAAAAACCTTTTCACCTTCCTTTACTGGAAGGGTCTGCCAGTCACTTGTAACTCTTTTTACATTTGAAGGTCTGGGATGAATTTTTCTGCCTGTAAATCTTGAAAAAATTGTTGTTTTACCAACACCTGCTTTTCCAATAAAAACCACTCTCATTTTTCAGAAATCTCTTCGTAAATCCTGCTTTTCAGCCAGTAAAATTTTGAAAATGGAATTATTCCTTCAAGCCATTCTGTATGTGTTGCCCATATTTGATAAAATTCTTCTCCCTTTGGACTTCTCCCCCTTGAAAAAGAGGAAATTTTGCTCTTGATCACTTTATCAACCCTATCTTTCCTGTTTTCTTCAAGGTTTTACCATCCCTTGTTGCTTTTATCAAATAAATGTAAACTCCACTTGCTTTTCCTGATGTGTCCCAGGTGTATTCATATGCATTTTTGCTGCTATTATAAAAACTTGAAATGTCTTTTTCATGAACAAGTTCCCCTGCTATTGTATAAATTTTTAACTTTACACTGGCATCACTAACTCCGCAATCAACATGTATCGTGGGCTCCTTTTGTTTTGCTGGATTCGGGTAACTGTATACTGCATCAAGTTCAAAGCCTTGTGTTTTTTTAATTCCTGTTCTCCTGCTGATAGATAGAATCCCTATTCCTCCTGTCTTCACATCCTTTATCCTCACCTCTGCTTTTCCTTTTGCCTCCGCTTCCTGCCCGAAGTAATTTCCCGTTGCGCTACTCTTGCCGTCTACTTTT
>JAGHAG010000084.1 GCA_021161625.1 Elusimicrobiota bacterium | reverse complement strand
TCTGTATTCTGTCTTTGAATTAAATAAAAATTTTAAGGAAATTAGAAATTTCTTCCAGTTGAGTGAATTTTTTAATTCAAAACCAAAATGAGGTGCTGCTGGAAAATCCGAAAATTTTCTGTAAAAAATAGAGTTTTCAAAGGCAAATATTCCTTCTTTGTATTTCAGACAATTTAAAAGTTCTAACCTTCTAAAATTTTTAAATTTAAACTCTCCAACACTCTTGCTCTCATCAACATAAAAAAAATCAAGCGTTTGTTTATGGGAAGCCTGGATTAACCACTGAAGAGCATTTGAGGACTGTGTAACTCCAATGGTAAAATCTTTGTAGGTGTCACGGGAAAGCGGTGGAAATTTGTTTAAGACAGAACCTGTCTGGTTTATAAATTCATCGCCTGTAAACTCGTAAAAATTCGGCGCTATTTTGAAAAAAATCCTTTTTCCACAAATTTCCTTTTCCAGTTTAAGTGAGAAAAGAAAATTTGTTTTTTCCCATTTGAAAATTTCAAAACCAGGAACAATCCTCAAATTGCAAAAAGAGAAATCGCCCTCAAAAATAAAATCCGTGCTCAAAAAATCCCTGCTGTCAACAACCCAGTCCCAGTTGTGTTTTTGTATTTTGAGATTGCTTTTAAACAAAACTTCTTTTATCATAAAGTCATTTAACCATCTTAAGTTTTTTTCAAAAAAAACCAGGTTTTTTGGGGAACTGTAAAAACCTGTTGCAAAATCTGCTGAAAGATACTTAAAATTTGCCTGTATTTGAGAATAAAAAGAATCTCTGGTAAAAACCAGACCAAATGGGAGATGGGTTTTCCTTAAATATGAAATTCCTTTTAACTCGGGAATTTCGTACTTTTTAATCTGCATTTCAGGGGCAAGTTTCCATAAAACTTTGCCCCTTTGCTCATAAAAAGTTTTTATTGCAAAAGAGACACCTTTACTGTGTTCATCAGGTTGAAAAGTGTCTTCTTCAAAAAAGAAAATTTTTTTATCTTTTTCATTTTGCCCTGCTATAAGAAATTTACCTGAGGAAAAACCTTCATTTCCGCCTGCAAAAAAAAACCTTTTTATGCTCTGTGGAAAAATATTCTGTGTGTAATCTTTTTTTACAAATTTTTCAGGAATGTATTTTTCTTTGTCCCTTGCCGGGAGAAACTTCAAATCAAATTCCTGAATTCCATATCTGGAAAGGTCCTCTCCAAAAATGCTGATTTCAGGGATTTTTAACTGCTCTTGGGCTGCAAAGATATTTATGCTTAAAAAAAGCAGGAGAAAAATTTTTTTCATTTCTCTAATTTTTGAAGTTCCTCACGGGCGAGTTTTGCCCATTTTGAATCAGGGGCTTTTTCAATTGCTTTATTAAAAGATTGCTTTGCTTTTTTTATATTGTTTTTTTTCTTATAAATCAAACCAAGATAATACTGGCTTTCTGCACAGAGTGTGTTAAATTCGGGATAAATGTAGATGACCCTTAAAAACTCGAGCCGTGCCTGTGTATATTCTTCCATATTAAAATACGCCTTTGCTATCATCAATTGAGCAAGGGCTCCTTTTCTATTATGTAAAACCTTTGTTACTTTTAGAAGTTCGTCAATTGCTTCCTGCCATTTTCCTTCTTTAAACTTTTTTTCTCCTTTTTCAAAGAAAAGTTTTGCAGCAGGCATTGATGAAGAATATGTCTGGACGAGGTCTTTTATGATTTCTTCGGCTTTTTCTTTTTCTCCAAGTTGTATAAGAGATTCTTTTGCAATTTCAAGCACGAAAGGAGCAAAGGAAGAAGACGGAAATTTTTTTCTGAATTCAACTGCAAGAAAAACTGCTTTTTCATAATTTTTCTCAAGAAAATATGTCTCACAAATTCTAAAATATGCTTCTTCCAGATAGTCACTTTTCGGATATTTTTCAATCAGAGTCTCAAAAATTTTCCTTTCAGTTTCAAAATCCTCTAATTTTTTAGCACACAAACCTGCCCTGTAGAGAGCATTCTGGGAAATGGAATTTTGAGGGAACTTTACAAAAATTTCAAAAAATTCCTCTTTTGCTTTTGCAAAATTTCTCTCCTCTTCATAAATTTCACCAAGCAAAAACATTGCATCAGGAACAAGGAAACTTTCTGGATGTTTTTCTTTTAACCTTGTTAAATACTCTTTTGCTTTCTGTAATTGATTCTGTTTGCGTAAAACAAGAGAGAGAGAATAAAGAGCCTGAGGGATTTTGGGGGAATTGTGGAACTGCTCTATAAAATTCTGATAAGAAACCTTTGCTTTTTCATAATCTTTTAAATTGTAATACGCATCTCCTATTTTTAAAAGGATTTGGGGGTCTTTGTATTCATTAAAATACCTCTCCCATACGCTTATGGCTTTGTTCCACTTTTTTGCAGCAAAAGCACTCCAGCCTGCCCAGTAATATGCCTCACCTCTTTTTTTGCTTTCAGGATATTTTACGAGGAAATCAAGAAAGTTAACAAGAGCGCTTGTGTATTTCTTTTCTTTATAGAAACTCAATGCAATTGAAAAATATGCCTCTTCTGCTTCAAATGTCTGAGGGAATTCGCTTGAGGTTTTTAGATAGTATTTTCTTGCAAGGTCAAAATTTTTTGCATTTAGATAGGCATGCCCTGTTGAAAGAACTGCCTTTGGCTTTAACTTCTCTGTTTTGATTTTTTTAAAACTTTCAACAGCTTTTTCAAACTTTCCTGCTTTTATACATACCTGCCCGAGTGCATACAAAATTTCATCCTTCCCAGAACCTGAAAGTTTCTGTATATCTTCAGATGTATAAACTTTTATCGCTTCTTTAAATTTATTCTG
>JAGHAG010000047.1 GCA_021161625.1 Elusimicrobiota bacterium | reverse complement strand
TTAGGAGATTGGGAGATTATAAAAAATGAAAAACTCTAAATTCAAAACTCTAACCCCGCACTTTTTCAGAAAAGTGCGGGGTAAACAATATGCCTACTCCGCCGAAGTAGTTTCGGCTACGAAGGCCGGGCAAAATCCAAATGACCGAAACAGAAAAAAAGAAAAGGGTTTTGGACATTTGAATTTTGGTAATTTGAATTTGTTTAGGATTTGGGATTTAGGATTTAAGATTTGTAATGTTTGTTACTCATCCCTATTGTCGCTATTCACTTTTCACTATTCGCTAATATGAGGGGGGATAGATGAGTTTGTTCTGGAATATTCTGTTGCTGGGATTGCTTGTGGTTGTTGTGCTTTACATTGTAAAAACCTACAACAATCTTGTAATGCTTTCAAACAATTTGAAAAAAGCATGGGCAAATATTGATGTTCTTTTAAAACAGAGGTATGACGAAATTCCAAAGCTTGTAAAAACTGTAAAAGGTTATATGAAGCACGAAAGGGAAACAATCATAAATGTAATAAAAGCAAGGGGACAGTGTATAAGAGCAAGTGGAGTGGGAAAACAGGGAGAAGCTGAAAATATGCTTACAGAAGCACTTGGAAGATTGTTTGCTCTTGCTGAAAAATACCCTGAGTTAAAAGCAAATCAAAATTTTATGTATCTTCAAAACCGTATCACAGACATAGAAAATCAGATTGCAGACAGGAGAGAATTTTACAACGATTCTGTAAATACCTACAACATAAAAATTCATCAGTTGCCTGATGCTCTGATTGCTTCTTTTGCAGGTTTTAAGGATGCTGAGCTTTTCAAAATTTCCCCAAGAGAAAGGAGAGATGTTGCAATTGACTTTTAAAGCAGAGGATTTTTTTGACCTTTCTGATTTTGAATACAGAGAGATTTTTGACGGTTTTTCAAATGTCTGGGAAGTCCTGCCACACATAAAGGAATTTATAAAAAAGGTTATAAAGCCAAATGTAAAGCACATAAGAAGAGATGTGGAGGTTTCCAGAACCACAAAACTTGAAAATGGGGCAATTCTTTATAAGGGGTGTTTTTTAATGGATGATGAGATTGAAATAAAAGCGGGTGCTGTGCTTGAGCCAGGTGCTTTGATTTGGGGACCTGCAATAATCTGTGAAAATGCGGTTTTGAGGCAGGGTGCTTATATAAGGGGTTCTGTAATTGTGGGAAAAAAGTCCGTGGTTGGACACACAACAGAAATGAAAAATGCGATTATGATTTGTGAGAGTAAAGCAGGTCATTTTGCCTATATAGGAGACAGCATTACTGGGAAGGTAAATCTGGGAGCAGGAACAAAACTTGCCAATTTTAAAATTACAGAAGAGGAGATAAAAATTAATGTAAATGGTGAAAAAATTAAGACAGGTTTGAGAAAGTTTGGTGCAATTCTTGGCGATGGAGTTTCAACAGGTTGTAATTCTGTTATGATGCCTGGCACCATTATAGGGAAAAATTCTCTTGTGTATCCAAACACAACTGTAAGGGGTTTTATTCCCAAAAATTCTGTTATAAAATTAAAGCAGGAAATTCAAACGCAGGAGAAAAGATGAGATTGTTTGGCACAGATGGGATAAGAGGTATTGCAAACAAAAGCCCAATGACCCCATTCCACATTTTGAAAGTTGGAATTGCAGTTGCAAATTACTTTAAAAAGGCAAAATCACACAGACCAAAAATTTTAATAGGAAAAGATACCCGTCTTTCAGGATATATGCTTGAAAGTTCTCTTGCAGCAGGAATTACTGCAATGGGAGGAGATGTTTTGTTTGTGGGTCCACTGCCAACACCTGGAATTGCATTTCTTGCAAAAAATATGAATGTGGATGCTGGCATTGTGATTTCTGCATCACACAATCCCTATGAGGATAACGGAATAAAAATTTTTAATTCAAATGGAATGAAGTTAAATGAAGGAGCAGAGCTTGAAATTGAAAGGGTGGCTCTTTCTGGAAACATTCACCATCTTCTGCCCCCGGCACCAAAAATAGGAAAAAATATGAGGGTTGAAGATGCCCCTGGAAGGTATATTGTTTTTCTGAAAAGTTCTCTTCCAAAAGATTTTTCTCTGGAAGGTTTTAAAATTGCTCTTGATTGTGCAAATGGTGCAACATACAGGGTTGCCCCAACCCTTTTTTCAGAATTAAGGGCAAAAGTCATTGCAACAGGCATTGCACCGGATGGAATAAACATAAACAAAAACTGCGGTTCTTTATATCCTGAAAAACTGGCTGAGATGCTTGTCAAAGAAAAGGCAGATGTTGGATTTGCCTTTGATGGTGATGGAGACCGGCTTATTCCTGTTGACGAGAAAGGGCATGTTTTGACAGGAGATGAGGTAATTGCAATTGCAGGAAAATATCTGAAAGAAAAAGGGCTTCTTAAAAACAATGTTGTTGTAGGGACGGTTATGACGAATTTCGGATTGATAAAGTTTTTTCAAAAAATTGGTGTCAGAGTTTTAAGAACACCTGTTGGAGACAAATATGTTCTTGAAAAAATGCTTGAGGAAGGTTGTGTGCTCGGAGGTGAGAATTCAGGTCACATAATTTTCCTTGACCACCACACAACAGGAGACGGGATTTTAACTGCCTTACAGATTCTTCTGATAATGAAGGAAACCAGAAAACCACTTTCCAGTTTAAGAAAAATAATAAAACTTTATCCACAAGTCCTTCTGAATTTAAAGGTCAAGAAAAAGGTTGACTACAAAAGAATAAAACCTTTGAAAGAATCAGAAAAAAAAGCGCAAGAAAAACTTAAAAACAGAGGAAGGGTTTTGATCAGGTATTCAGGGACACAGCCACTTCTAAGAATTATGGTTGAAGGTCCTTCTAAAAAAGAAACTTTAAAAATTGCACAGGAACTTAAAAAAACCTTTCAAAAGTATCTTTGACCCATCCCGCTCTTAATCTATTTTTCTCTTTTAAGAAATAGAAAAATTTCCTGTTTCATTTTTAGTTTCTTTGGAGTTATTTGCTTTCCATGCGAAAAAACATCCGAGATTAAAATAAAGTTTATTTGAGCGTTTTCCAAAATTGCTTTGCTGTTGTTGTAAGTGAAAGAGCCTGTGCCTTTTCCAGTGATTTTGCTTTCAGCCTCAAATTCTTTTTCTTCGGGATAGGATGAAAATGCCTCAACTTCAGATGAAAATGTAAAAAAACACAGATTTTCTTTTATATCGTTTAAGGTATAAGTCATTTTGTTTTGAACCTCTATGTCCATATCAAGAAATGGAAGCAAAACTAACGATTTTGTTTTGAAATTTTTTCCTTTTTTCAGTTTTTTACCATAAGGAATTTCAGAATAGGAACGCTTAAAATTTTTTTGTTTTAAGACCTCTCCCTTTTTTGAGACAAGAACTTCCCATTTTTTTCCTACATATTTTTGCAGGTCTTTAATTGGAAATTCCTGCGAGAGGGCTTTCATTGTTGTGGTAATTTCAAGCAGGGTGTAGGTTTCAACAAAATTTTTCCCCTTTGATGAAATTTCAAGAGAAAATTTTCCAACTGCCTCAAATTCTGACTGTGAAGGAAGTAAAGTATGTGGCTTTTTTGTCCCAAACCTTTCAAGGTTCTGGACAATTTTCAATTTCAATTCGTAAACAAACTTCTTATTAAGTTGTGGCGTGTATTTCAACACAATGCTTTCATGGGAAGGCGTTAATGTAAAAAGAAAAAAACTACTTACCAATACAGAACCTTGAAAAAATCTCATCTATCATCTCCTCTCTGAAAATTTTTCCTGTTAAACTATCCAGGTTTTTTAACGCTTCCTCAATTAGAAGAATTGCCTCAAAAAAGTTCTCATCAATTTTTTTTACTGCAGTGCAAGTAAGGGTTTGAGTTTTTTTAAGAAGTTCACTCTGCCGCACACTTGTTATAATTATTTCCTCATTTGAAATAACTGTTCCGTGCACCATATGATGGATGATTTCTTTTCTTAAATGTTGGATTCCTGTTTTTTTAAGGCAGGAAATAAAAACCAATTCTTTCCCGAATTTCTTTTGGGGCTTTTTTTTACCAAGGTCTGTTTTGTTTCCAACCATAATGGTTTTGTCTTTGAAGGGTGCAAGAATTTCCATAATATTTTCGTCTTTTTCATCAAGATTTTTTGAAGCATCAAAAAGAAAAAGTATGAGGTCTGCTTCCTCAATTGCCTGCTTTGTTTTCTTCATCCCCATTTTTTCTATAATCCCTCTTGCAGTTTTTCTTATACCAGCGGTATCATAAAGTTCAACAGGAATTCCATCCAGAACAATTGCCTCCCTTATAACATCCCGGGTTGTTCCGGGAATTGGTGTTACTATGGCTCTTTCAGAATCAGATAAAACATTCATCAAAGTGGATTTTCCAACATTTGTTTTTCCTGCAATAACAATTTTCACTCCTTCTCTGTAAATGCGTCCCAGATTTTCTGTTTTTAGAAGATTTTTTATCTCTTCAGAAACTTTTTTCAAAGCCCCTTTCACATTTTTTAAATCTATTGAAATATCCTCTTCAGGAAAATCAACAAGAGCGTTCAATTCAGTTGCAACATTTAGAATCTGATTTCTGAAGTCGTTAATTTTTTCTGAAAAAAGCCCCTTTAGTTGTCTCTGAGAAATCTTGAGCGCCTCTTCACTTTTTGCATTTATAATATCTGCAACTGCCTCTGCCTGCAGTAAATCAATTCTGCCGTTTAAATATGCCCTTTTTGTAAATTCTCCTGGTTGAGCAAGTCGTGCTCCGTTTTTAATACACAGAGATAAAATTTTTTTTATAATAAGAGGACCACCATGTGAAGAAATTTCAACAACATCTTCCCTTGTATAACTTTTTGGTTTTAACATTGTAAAAACAAGGACCTCATCAACAAGTTCCTTGCCATCATAAATATGCCCGTAGTGAATTGTATGGCTTTTAAAATTTTTCACCTTTGTGTTTGATTTTGGTTTGAATATTTTTTCAAGAATTTTTAAAGAATCATTTCCGCTCAATCGCACAATCCCAACACTGGAATGCCCCCATGCAGTGATTGGTGCTACAATTGTGTCGTTTCTCAGATTTTTATTCACCGATGATTTTTATCAGAACCCTCTTCCTTCTTCTTCCATCAAATTCACCATAGAAAATTTGCTCCCATGGTCCAAGGTCCAGTTTTCCATCTGTAATTGCAACAACAACTTCCCTTCCCATTATCTGCCTTTTAATATGAGCATCCCCATTGTCCTCACCTGTGCGGTTGTGCCTGTATTTTGAAATTGGCTCATGTGGAGCAAGTTTTTCAAGAAAATCATCAAAATCAGAAATAAGACCTGATTCATCGTCATTTATATAAACACTTGCAGTTATGTGCATTGCATTTACAAGACACAACCCTTCTTTAACCCCGCTTTCCTTTACTGCTTTTTCAACCTCATCTGTTATGTTAATGTATGCCCTTCTTGTTTTTGTATTAAACCATAAATACTTTGTAAGTGATTTCATTTTTTCTCCAGAAATATCAGATTTTCAATAAATGTAATGAGATTGCTTGTAAGCCAGTAGAGGACAAGTCCTGAGGGGAAGTTTAAAAATATAAAGGTAAAAAATACAGGCATAATCAAAAATGCTTTTTGCTGAGGGTCTGTTATTGTAAGACGCTGCTGTAAAAACATCAAAGCACCCATCAGAAGAGGAAGGGGACCAACAGGCCAGCCCCCAAGAAAAGGTATGAAAGAAGGAAAATGTCCAAAAAGAGCATCAGGTCTTGAAAGGTCCTTTATCCAGAGGATAAAAGGAGCCCCCCTTAATTCAACTGCTCCCTGAAGCATTGTAAAAAGAGACCAGAAAATTGGAATCTGCAAAAACATAGGGAGGCATCCTCCAAGAGGATTTACTTTATGAACCCTGTAAACATTGAGGAGTTCTGCCTGAAGTTTTTTAGGGTCATCTTTATACTGTTCCTGAAGTTTTTTTATGTAGGGTTGGATTCTTTTCATATCCTGTGCTGCCTTTATATTTTTTCTTGTAAGAGGAGTAAGAAAAATTTGAATTATTATGGTGAGAAGCACAATGGACCAGCCATAGTTTCCCAAAAATTTGTAAAAAAAATTCAAGACATTTAGAAAGAAAATGCTTAAAGGTGAAAATAGTCCAAAAGCAAGGGTTTTCTCAAGTCCGTTTTTCATCTTTTTAAGAAGCGAGTATTTTTTAATGGTTGGGAAAATTTCCAGATTTAAGGTTTCTTCAGTAGATGAGAAATTTATAAGTTCCTGTGGAGTTTTTAAGCATGCTTCCACGAAAAATTTTCCTTGAGGAAAGAAGGCAAGCAGGAAATATCTGTTTGAAATGCTGAGCCACTCCCAGAGTTTTTCCTTTATTTCTTTCAGTTTGAAAACACGGTTCTGTTTTCTTATGTGAAGATAGACAAGTTTTCTTTTTTTCTGCTGTTCCAGAAGGTCTTTATCTGTTCCAATCCCTCCTCTCCAGATAATCTCAAGGTTCTTTTTTGAGGGATTAAGGCAGAGGAGTTTTAATGTTTTTTGTGAAAGTATAAATTTTGCGGTTAGTTCTTCAAATTTCAGGATAATGGAATTTTCTCTTTTTTCTATTTCAGGATTAGAAAGGATTTTTCCATCAAGTTTAAATAAAAATGGTTTTGGACCATCAGGATATATAAGGTCAACTTTGCTTGTGTTTCCCTGAAGAAAAAGGTGATATAAAAGACCTGATTTTTTTCCAAAGATGCAGGATATTTCTTCATTTTTTAACTCAATAAATTCTGTATCCTTGCTTTCATCGGTTTTTACTTCTCTCCTCTGTTTTTTTGTTGAAGATGCCAAAGAAGATGTCTTTTGATTTTTTACAGGCACTTTTGGAGAATAAATTTTCCACCATATCATTAAAATCAAAAAAGACAAAATAATTGCAATTATGGAATTTCTTTCAACTTCACTCATGGAAAATCAATTCCTCCTTTAAAAAAGGGATTACATTTAAGAATTCTTAAAATACCTTTAAGGGTTCCTTTTAAAAATCCATATTTTTGGACAGCGAGCAGAAAATAATTTGAGCAACTCGGGTAAAATCTGCAGTGTGGATGTTTCGGGATTTTCTGCCATAACCCAACAAGAAATTTTAAAAATTTCATGGAAGAAGTTCTCCAAAAATTTTTTCAAATTCTTTAAAATTTAGAGGTGCCTCTTTTTTAATATAAATAAAAACATCAAAATTTTTAAGAGCATTGTGCTTTTTTAAAATTTCTTTTATCCATCTTTTTACTCTGTTTTTGACAACTGCTTTTTTTAGAATTTTTTTACTCAACCGCATAAAAGGTTTTCCTTCAGTCATTTTTTTTCTTACAAAGACACATTTGAAGAAGTTATTCTCCTTGATAAATTTACGGTGTAAGACGGTGTCTTCCTTTTCTTCTTCTGGCATTTATAACTTTTCTTCCCCCACGGGTTTTCATTCTTGCACGAAATCCGTGGGTTCTTTTCCTCTTCCTCTTATGTGGCTGATATGTTCTTTTCATAGGTAAATTTTTATAAAAAAGAGCATATCTGTCAATAGGAACAGAAGTCGGAGGTCGGAAGTTGGAAATGTAGCGGTCGCATTACCATGCGACAAAAATGTAGCTCGAGACCCTTGGTCTGCTGTAAAAGTGACAATGTGACTAAGTGACGAGGTGATAAAGTGATATGGAGATATGGAGACAAGAAAGTAAAGTGACAAGGAAAAAAGTGGATAGAGGACAGAGGATAGAGGATAGAGGATAGAAAGAAATGTTAAATCACAAATTCCAAATTACAAATTCCAAACAATATCAAAATACCAATGTTCTAAATTCCAAACAGTTTAGGT
>JAGHAG010000091.1 GCA_021161625.1 Elusimicrobiota bacterium | reverse complement strand
TTCCCAAATTGACGAGAATGAGAAAAAAATTGAAGAAATAAAAGCAAAAACAGATGAGGTATCTTACAAAGAATATCAAAAACACTTAAGAAGAAAAGAAGAAATTGAAGTTCAAATAAATGAAACAAAAAAAGTTCTGGAAAGCCACTTTGGAACCAGTGAGATTAAAGTTATTGACGAGGAAATTGAAAAGTTAAAGGTGGATGTACCTGAACTGAATTTAAAATTTGACGAAGAAAAATGGGATAAATTAAACAAAGCAAAAAAAGAAATTACAGAAAAAATAAAAAATTATGCCCAGCAAAGACAACCTTTTTTAAATGAACTTAAAGAAATTGAAAGCCAACTAAAAAAGGAAATTGATATTGACCTGCCTCTGGCAACCTTAGAAAATTTAAAGAAGACGAAAAATGAACTTGAAAAATTCATACTCCAGAACGAACAGAGAAGAGAAGACATACTTCTTGCAAAAAAAATTTTTAAAGAAATTGAAGAAGAGGAAAAGAGAAAAATTTCGGGGTTATTTGGCAAAGAAAGTCCTGCTTCAAAATATTTTTCGCAGATTACCAATGGTCTTTATACTGAAGTTTCTATAGACCCTGAAACAGGAACAATTTTGTGCAAAAAAAACAATCCTGTTATTCTTGAAGCAGAAAAACTTTCAGGTGGTGCCTATGACCAGCTGTATTTTTCAGTTCGGCTTGCTCTTGCTGAAAAACTTCTTTCAGATGAAAAAGGATTTTTTATTCTGGATGACCCCTTTATAAAATCTGATTATGAAAGATTGAAAATTCAAATTGACATCCTTAAAAAAATTTCCTCATCTGGCTGGCAGATAATTTTCTTCACTGCAAAAAAGGAAATTAGGGAAATTTTGAAAAAAGATATAGAAAATGGCTTTTTAAACTTTTACGAACTTGATTAAAATTTTTCTGCCCAGTTAACACATCTTTTAAAAAGATTGCTATTAAAATCAAAAAGTTCAAAAACAAAATATCTGCATTTTACAATTGAAAGGAGATTATTAAAATCTATTTCGCCTTCTCCCGGGGGAAGATGCAAATCCTCGTCTCCCCAATTGTCATGCAGATGAATTTCAGTAATGTGCTCAGACATCTCTCTTAAAACATCATCCTGTTTTTTGCCTATATTGTAATGTCCTGTGTCAAGACAGAATTTTATTTTTGGGCTTTTTAATTTTTCCTTTATCTCACACAGATCTTCAAGAAAGCAACCAAGTTCACCAGGGAGAGTGTTTTCAAGACGAATTTCAAATCCAAACCTTTCATTAAAATCAAGAATCTCTTTTAAGGATTCAATTGATTTTTCAATTTTTCTTTTTCTTTCGTCCTTCTCAAATTTTCTTCCGCAGTGAACAACAATTCCCTCCCCACAGATGTTTTCCTTTAAAAGCATGGAATACGCAACAATACTTTTTTCAACTTCACGAATTCCAAATTTTCTATCCCATTCATCCAAGGCAGAGAGGTCAACCTCAACACCCTCATAATCTCTTAACGGGGAATGCATGGATGTTATTTTCAATCCTGTTTTTAAAACAAAAAAACTTTTTTTCAAAAAATCCTCTCTATCCTCTGGATAAATTCCTGTATTCCAAGTAAATTCTATGTTTTCTACCCCTTCCTTTTTGAAAACATCCATTCTTTTATAACCATCCCTTCCTTCAAGTGGTAAAGTGGAAAAACAAATCATGCCAACACCTCCACCCTGTTTTTCCCCTTTTTCTTTGCCCTGTAAAGGGCTTCATCTGCTGTCTTTATCAAATCCTCTTTTATAGATGCATCATCCGGAAAATACGAAACTCCTATTGAGATGGTAACTTTTGTTTTTTCCTCAACACTCCTTCTTATCCCCTCGGCTTTCTCAATGCCTTCTTCTTTCTTTAAAACAGGTGCAAATATACAGAATTCCTCTCCGCCGTATCTTCCTGCTACGTCCCCTGGTTTTAAATTCTCTCTTAAAACCTCGGCAACCTTTTCAAGAATTCTGTCTCCCATCTGATGCCCGAATGTATCATTGTATTTCTTGAAATCATCAATATCGCACATAACAAAGGCAACCTTGTAATTGTATCTTTCTGCCCTTTCAATTTCTTCCTCAAATCTCTTCATAAAAAACCGTCTTAAATAAAGACCTGTGAGTCCATCTATTCTTGAAAGAGCCTCAACCTCTTCATAGAGCAGTGCCTTTTCATAACCAAGCGTAATCTGACGGGAAAGAACATAAGCAGGTGTTTTTAATTCATCTGATAGATTTTTTAAAATAATACAGCCAATTTCTTCTTTCTTTACTCTTAAAGGTATTCTCGTATACCCCCTGATAATTTCTCCTGATGCAACTTTTTCCCAGAGGGAAATTTCCCCTGCATTGACATTTCTTGAGGCAATGAGAGAAAAGATATTTTTTTCTTTTTTAAAAAAGGCTATTTCTTTTACTCCTGTCTCTATTCTC
This sequence comes from Elusimicrobiota bacterium, assembly GCA_021161625.1. GTDB lineage: Bacteria > CG03 > CG03 > CG03 > CG03 > JAGHAG01. The sequence goes on along the minus strand of JAGHAG010000091.1, from coordinate 14,917 downwards.
AAACGTTCAAGAGAAATATCTGCAAGTTTCTGACTATCGTTAATTTTTTCAATTTCTGTAGAAATTTCATAGAGTTTTTCCTGTTTCTGTATTTTATCTTTAAGGATTTGAATCTGCTTTTCAAGTTTGTTTCGTTCTGTATCAAGGTATTTCTTTTTTTCAGCCAGTTTTTTTCGTTTTGCAAAATAATCCGAAAACTGGTGTCTCCTTATTTTCTCTATTTTTATCTGTGGTAATATCCCAAAAGCAAGTATCACAAAAACATTCAACAAAATCGGCTTGTAAAAAAAGATTGTTTTAAAAGATACACAAAAGACAGCAATCAACAATAGCAAAAAAGGAAGCAAAAGTTTTAAATTTAACCTTTTTCCCATAAAACAACCCTGTTCCTGCCAAGTTTTTTTCCTCTGTAAAGAGATTCATCTGCCGATGCAATCAGTTCTGATATTGTATTACACTCGGGAAAAGCCGAAACCCCAATTGTCACCGTAACATTAAGCTTCTCACCTGAAAAGTTAAATTTCTCCGACTGGATTGCCTTTCTCAATGCCTCTGCAATTTTTATCGCATTTTTTTTATCGGTTTTTGGAAGCAGAACCGCAAATTCCTCACCTCCATATCTTCCTATAAGGTCTGTAGCACGGAGTTTTCTTTTTATCCTGCCTGCAACCCTTATAAGAACTTCATCCCCTATCTGATGCCCGTAAGTGTCATTAAATTTTTTGAAATGGTCTATGTCTAACATCATAAAACAAAGTTTTTCACCAAATCTTTTTGCCCTTGTGACTTCTTCTCTTACTCTTTCAAGAAAATATGTGTGATTGAAAAGCCCTGTAAGGGAATCTGTTATTGCAAGTGCCTGTGTTTTTTCAAAGAGATTTGCATTCATAAAAGCAATGGCTGAAAGGGATGCAATTGTTGAAAGAAATCTTAAATCTTCCGCCTGAAAGGAATTTTGTCGGGAAAAAACCTTGATTATTGAATAAATTTTGCCCTCACTGAAAATTGGATATGCGATAAGCGAGGTAAACTCGGGATAAATTCTTGGAAATCTGTAATCCTTGCCGGTGTCTTCAACCAGAAGGGGCTTTTGTTCCTCATAAATCCATCTGTCATAAATATCTGAGGCACCTGCAACAAGCATTACATTTGAATTTTTAAATACCTGTTTTGTAAAAGTTATTGCTGTCTTTGATATTTTTTCAAAATCAAGGGTCGTGCCGAGTTCAAAGGAAAAATTTGCAAGATCTTTGTATTTTTCAAGACGTTCCTTAAAGATCGGTTCTTCCTCTTTGAATTTTTCTATTTGGGCTTCAAGAGTTGTGATCTGCTGCTCTATTTTTTCAAGGTCAAGTTTCTGTTTGCCATACTCTTTCTCTGCAATTTTAAGATAAATGTTTAGAAGATAAAAAATTCCCCACGCAGCAAGGATTTCAATGACAATCCATCCATCAGGTTTTATTATCAAAGTCAAAAGTGCAATGAGTGAAAAGGAAAATGTAATAAAAAACGCCGTATAAATTGAGAAGAAATAAAACCCAAGAATTTCACAAAAAATATAAAAATAAAGAATGTCTCTTGGTCTTGGAGATTTTATAAGTTTTAATGTTATTAAGAGAAACAAAAAAACCAGAAAAATCTCAGCAAAACTTTCCAGATAAAATTTTATCTTTTTGTTATCCATCTTCTTAAAAAAGAAATATAGAGAAGTGCTGCAACAGTCCACGCCTGATGCATACAACCTCTTGGATAAAATGGTCTTTCGGCATCAAAAATTTCTGAAAAACACCCCAATCCTGCCTCCTCAAGATGCCTCTCCCATGTGTTTAGAAATTTCCTTTTTTGAGGTTTTTCAATCTGCCAGTAAAACATCAAAAGCCAGCTCCAGACTGTGCCCTGATGATAGGCACTATCTCTTTTCTTTAAATTCCCCCAGTAAATTTTTTTATAACCTCTTTCATCAGGAGCAAGACTCCTCAATCCAAACGGGGTAAACAATTTTGCCCTTACTACTTTTATTATATTTTTTATCTCCTCATCAGTAAAAAGTTCTTTCATTAAAGCAAGTGCAATTATCTGATTCGGTCTTAAAAGTTTGTTTTTTCTGCCTTTTAAATCAATGTAATCTACAAGATATCCTCTTTCTTTTATAAAAAACTTTTTCTTAAACTCATTTTTTATTTTCTCTAAAATTTCAGAAGTATCATAAAAACCACACTCACGGGCAAATTTTAAAGCATTAAACCACAGTCCCTGAATTTCAACTGGCTTCCCCATTCGAGGGGTAAACGCTTTTCCCTTATAAACAGCATCCATCCATGTAAGGGCATATCCCTTTTTACCTGCCCAAATAAAACCATCTACATCCATTTTTATATTAAAATCAGTGCCTTTTGCGTAATTTTTTATAATTCCTGCAACTGTTTTTTTCATTGACTTTAAAAAATCATCAAATCCAACAATTCTTCTGTATTCTGAAAGAGCCCAGATAAACCAGAGGGAAGCATCCACCGAATTGTAGAAATGAGGATTTTTTTCATCAGAAAAAATGTTAGGCAAAAGTCCCTTTCTTATTGACATAGATGCTTTTTTGAAAATTTTTTGCGTTTTTTTTATTCTTCCGGGGTAAAGCAAAAGTCCGGGTATGGATATCATTGTATCCCTTCCCCATGCACCAAACCATGGATATCCTGCAACAATTTCATCCCCTGCATCAAAATCAAGAGAGGCACAAAGAAGTTTTTCAAAAAACTTTTCCCTGTATCTAAAATTCTTAAAGAAATTTTTTCTGCTTTCAAGTCTCTCTTTTTTAAAATCAAAAAACTTTTTGATTTTTTCATCGCAAAAATAAAACGAAAAATTTTTTCCCTTTTTTAAATCAATTCTATAAAAGCCCGGTGAAAAAATTTTTTCCTTAAATTCATAATCCCTGATTTTATCCTCGCAATATTCCACCTCTTTTATAAACCTATCCACCACAAAAAAGCAGGAAGGATAGAAGAAACACCTCAAACTCTTTTTTTCAATTACATTAAATTTTCCTGTTTTGTAAAAATTAAATTCAGGGGTTTTCTGTAAGTGGTGATTTTCTCTCATTTGAAAAAAGGGTCTTACCAGAATTTGTAAACTTTTTGGAGTTTTTAATTTAAAAGAAATTGAAACTGCGTTTTTATATGGGGAAAAAGAAATTCTCTGCTCAATTGTAAAACTTTTTCCTTTTATTTCATAAACCACTTCTGGAAAAGTTTCCAAAATCTGAAAAACCCCTTGCGGAATTATTTCTATGTGGGAAAGGAGATTATATCTTGTAAGATTTTTTGATGCAACAAGAAGTCCATGAAATCTTCTTAAATTCCTTGCGTCTGTCCCCTGTGAACAATATCCTCCCTTAAAGTTTGTAAGAAGCCATTCTTTATATGGTTTTTTATTCTTCAAATTCTTTTTGAGACGGCACTGATGTGGTTGTTTCTTTCTGAAGGGATGCGATAAAATCTCCTGTTTCTTTCAAAATTTTTATGTTCTTTTTCAATTCTTTCAATACACTCGCAAGAACTTTTTTGTAAACCTGAGACCCAAAATCAAATTCAGGAGGGGTGCCAATTTTGCTTTCATCCTCAATTTCAGCAATTAACTCCTTTAATTTTCTTTTAGTGGAATGAATGCTTTTCGGAATTTTTTCAAGGTCTTCTATCTGTTTCCTTAAATTCGCAATTAAAACTTCCTTCTCCTTCATCGCTCCTCCTTACAATTTTTCAACCAGCAACACTTCTCCACTTAAAGCAGGAATTTTCATTTTCAAAATTCCCTCTTTTATTTTATAAACTTTTCCTGAAAAAATGCTCTTAAGTTTTACATTCCCCAGACCTGTGTTTATCCTTATTTTTTTTGATTTATCTGATTTGTTGAAAACAATCAAAACTTTATTCTGAAAGTAATGTTTGAGATAAGCAAAAATATCATCTGAAACAAGCAGGGTCTTGTGCCATCCAAATGTCAGGGCAGGAATTTCTCTTCTTGCTTTTATCAGCTTTGAAACAACTTCAAAAACCTCTTTTTCTCTTTTATCTGGATTGAAATTCATCATTCTTCTGTTATCCGGGTCTCCTGCTCCGGTAAGGGCAACCTCATCACCATAAAAAATCACAGGGATTCCTGGATTTGTCAAAATAAAAGTAAATGCCATCTTTATCTTCTCATAACTTGTTTCCTTGTCAACCTTTGGAGGATTGCTCCAGCCAATTTCTTTTTCGTCTCCAACAATATCGCCGTCAGCAAATGCCATAAATCTCGGAAAATCGTGATTGCCAAGAAGAGTTGACATGTATCTTATATCTTTGTATTGAGTGATAGATTTCTTAAGTTCCTCATCAAGTTCCTTAAAACTCCCCCTGCCAAGAGCAAAAACATCCCTGATTTTCCAGTAGAGAGGAAAGTCAAACTGTCCATGAAGCAAATCCCTGCCTATAAACTGATTTATTGTGCTTCGGGATGAAATTGTCTCTCCCACAAGATAAAAATTTTTTTTTGTTTTTTCTTCATAAATTCTTATTTTTTCTTTTAACCTTTTCCAGAAATTTACAGGTATGTGTTTTACAGCATCAAGACGAAATGCATCAAAGCCAAAATTTTCAATCCACCAGATTGCGTTGTCTGTTACTGCGGAAACCGCTTCTTTTTTTGAATAATCAAATGATGGCAAAAATTCATCAAACCATGTTGTATATGGATACTCGTCAAACTTCCTTATATTTTTTGTCCCATCCGGCAATTCTAATTTTCCAAACCAACTCTTGTGTTCTTTCCACCAGGGGTGTTCTATGTGAACATGGTTGAAAACCATATCTGCCATAACTTTTATATTGTTTTTATGAGCGGTTTTTATAAGATTTTTTAAGTCATCCTCTGTTCCGAAATGTTCTTCAACTTTTTCAAATGAAACTGGCCAGTATCCATGATATCCTGTAAAAAACCTGTGAGGTGGAAGGGCATCCCTGTAGGCATTGTTTGTGTTATCATAGACAGGAGAGAGCCACAGGACATTTACGCCAAGACGATTAAAGTATCCTTCTTTGATTTTTTCAATTATTCCCTGAAAATCTCCTCCCATATAATTTGCCTTTTTTAAAAGTCCCTCCTGAATAACAGGATTGTCATTTGTGGTATTTCCATTATAAAATCTGTCTGTTGTAATTGCATAAATAACACTTTCAGGCCAAGAAATTAGATGCGAAAAATTTTTATAAACTTTAAGGATTTTAGAGGTTTTTCCTGTTTCATCCTGCCACCAGACCCAGAACTTTTGAAGTTTCTTTTCTTTTATCGGAATAATAAAAGAAAATTTTCCTTTATCAAAATCTTCCCTTAAAACTTTCCCATTAAAATAACAGTAGGCAATTCCGACTTTTACTGATGGAAGAAACTCAACAATCCAGTTATCTTCAAGAAGCGTCTGCCTGAAATCCAGAGCTGCAGGTTCCTTTTTCTTTTCATACTTTATAACTGAATTAAAGCCACCAAATCCATCCGGGGTTTTCAGTGGATTTTGAGGGTCCCTCACCCATTTACCGTCAACAACAAATTTATACTGGTGTGTTTCAGGTGGAAGTTCTTTTTCAAGTTCAAAAACACTTCCCTTTTTTGTTAAAAAATCTTTATCGCTCCTCCAGTTATTAAAGGTTCCTGCAACCGCAACTGTGGATGCCGTGGGGGAAAAGTATCTGAATTTATATGAAAACTTCTTCTCAGAAAAAAAAGGAATTTCTATGTTTTTAGAAACATCTTCCTCTTTTATGGTAATTTTTATGACTTCAAATTTTTCTTCGGAAGGCATTTTTATAAAAAAGGTATCCCCTTCCTGCCAGGAAAAACCTCTATAATCTGAACTTATATGGGAAATTTTGCTGGAATATAGTTTTATTTTTACTTCATCATCACAAAAACCAACCACTGGAGATGGGGGAATATATGCAAAACACCTGAACAAAAAAACAAAAAAAATAAGGAATTTTCTCATTCCTCTTTGAGGACCTCTTCTTCTATTTTTCTTGCAACTGTGTCAAGTGCCTCTTTTACAGACATTTTTCCTGAAAGTGCTGCATAAAGATATGGGTTTACTGTTATTTCAAGTTTTTGATAGGAAGTTACTTTTGGTCTTGCAATTGCTGTTTTCATCTGCTCAAAAAAGATTTTAATTTCAGGATGCTTTGAAAAATCTATGTATTTTTCTGCTTTCAGATTCACAGGAATCTGTCCCAGGTCCTCACACCACATTGCCTGAACCTGAGGCGATGTCAGATATTTTAAAAATTTGAAGCAGATTTCAGGATGTTTTGCCATTCTCATAATAACCATATTCGTACCACCAACATTTGTTGATGTGCCATTTGGTCCTGCAGGAATTAAGGAAATGCCAAAATTTATTCCTGATTCTTTAAATTTTTTAACATTCCAAGGACCTGTAAAAATCATTGCATAGATTCCATTTATAAATCCTGTATCCGGGTCTATTGCCCCACTCTGCCAGGCACCTGCCTCAACCTTGTATTTATGATAGAGGTCAACAATAAACTGTAAGGCATTATACCCTTGAGGAGAATTTAAAAGACATTTTTTGCCATCCTGAGAAATAAACTTCACGCCAAATGTGTTAAAAAAAGGAAAAAGCCACCACAAACTTGCATTCATTGCAAAACCAAACTGGTCAGGTTTACCGTCACTGTTTTTGTCAACTGTAAGTTTCTTTGCAACTTTTACAAACTCATCCCAAGTTTTGGGTGGCTTTTTTATGCCTGCTTTTTGAAACAGGGTTTTGTTGTAAAAAAGAGCAACACCTGTTGTCTGGTCAGGCAGTCCATAAATTCCAGTTTTGCCGTCTTTTTCAAATATGTTTGACTCAATTGCTGCTTTTACAAAATTCTCTGGATTGATTTCACCAAATCGGGTAAGTTCTAAAACAGAATTTGATTTAACCAGACGAGGTAAAAATGCAACATCAACCCTTGCAATATCAGGAGCGGTGTGTGTAATCATTGCAGTCATAAGTTTTGACTCATGCCCTCCCCACGGAACACGCTGAATATCAATAAGAACTCCTGGATTTTCCTTCATAAAATCATCGGCTATTTTGACAATCTCATCATGCTCCTCATTACCATAGGTTTCCCAGAGAACAATTTTTTTCACTGAAGATTGGGTGGTTTGTGTTTTTTCCCCACAGGAAACAAAAGCAAATAGTACTACAAAAAAAATTAATATCGATATTTTTATTTCTGATTTCTGACCTCTAATTTTTGACCTCAGCTTTTTCATTCCTTTACAGCACCTGCAGTAAGACCTTCTATAAAAAACTTCTGTGCAATTAAAAACAGAACCGCAATCGGGATTATAGAAAAAGCAGAAGCACTCATTAATTTTGTCCACTCTGTTGAATACTGTCCTCTGAAAAGAGCAAGACCGACTGGAAGAGTAAGTTTTGTGCTGTCAGGGGTGTTTACAACAAGTTGCCACAGAAAATTCGTCCATTGAAAAAGAAAAGAAAGCAAAAAAACAGTTGTTATAACAGGCATTGAAAGAGGTATAATAATTGTTTTAAAAATCTGCCACTCACTTGCTCCATCAATTTTTGCAGAATCCAGCAGAGCATCAGGAATTGTTTCCATGTGCTGCCTTAAAAGAAAAAGCCCGAATACATTTGCAACATGTGGAATTATCATCCCCTTGTATGTGTTTATCCAGCCGAGTTGCGTCACAATTGCAAACTGAGGAACCATATACATCATCCCCGGAATCATCAGAGTCGCAAGCATTAACCAGAAAATTATATTTTTTAACCAAAATTTTTTCTTTGCAAAAACATACCCCCCCATTGAACAAAAAAGAGCAGTTAAAAAAGCCCCTCCTCCTGCAACAATCAAAGAATTTAAGAAGAATTTTGAAAAAGGAAATGAGGAATTTTTCCACACTTCCAGAAAGTTTGCATAAATGGGCTTTACAAATTCAAAATCCAGAAGAAAACCGTGTCCTGATTTTTTCAGAGCAACAAAAAGCATCCACAAAAAAGGAAACAGCATAAAAAAAGCACCTATGAGAAGTGCTGTAAAAACAAGTGAGTTTCGCAACTTCCTTTTTAAAATTTCAATACTCATTTTTTACTCCTTAAAACCCTTGCATAAACAAGCGAAAAAATTAAGGTTATTATTAAAAGAACATATGAAATGGCAGCAGCATATCCATATCTCATCTGTTGCCAGTTTTCAAAAAGATAATAACCTGAAAGTTTTGTTGCTCCCTGAATTTCGCCCATAAATGTCACAGTAAATGGACCTCCATTCTGTGTCATTGCGTAAATTTCTGTAAAGGCATTGAGAGATGCTATTGTTCCTGTGATAACCAGAAAAAGAATTATGGGTTTTACAAGAGGAATTGTTACATACCATAGTTTCTGCCACGCTCCTGCTCCGTCAATCTCAGCTGCCTCATAAATTGATTTTGGAATATTTTGAATTGCTGCAAGGAAAAGTATCATTCCAAAACCTGCCCCTCTTAAAACCATTGCAAGAGCAATTCCTGGAAGTGCTGTCCTTGCATTTGCAAGAACCCCTTCCTTTGAAAATGTTTCAATTCCAATTGCAGAAAGTGTCCTGCTTAAAATTCCATAGTGGGGGCTGTAAATAAAAGTCCAGATAATTCCTACAACAAGAATATCCAGAACATTCGGAAGAAAATATGCACTTCTGAAGAAAGAAACACCAAAAAGTTTGTTATTCAGAAGTATTGCAAGAATTAATCCAAGAAAAATCGTTGCAGGTATCGTAAGAATTGCATAGTAAAATGTAACAATCAAACTCCACCAGAAATGGCTGTCTTTCATAAGTTCCACATAATTTTTAAATCCAACAAATTTCATATCTGAAAAAATGTTGTAAAGGTCAGTGGAATAGGAAACCTTGTGCAAACTCAAATAAAACGAATAAAAAACAGGCAAAAGAAGAAAAATTAAAAATATAATCAGAAAGGGCAAAAGAAAAATATACGAGTTTATGTTTTCTTTTACTTTGCCTTTTATCATTCTATCCTCTTTTCTGTTTGTGGGTCAAAAAAGTGCAGTCGGGTTAAATCAAATACAAGGTTAAGTTTATCACCCATTTTTACTCTGTTTGTACCTGCAGTTTTCATTGTTATTGAATGAAATTTTGTTTTTAAGTGTATGTAATTTTCGCTTCCCATTGGTTCTTCTGCTTCAACAGTTGCTGAAATTGTATTTTTTGCATCTTTTATGTTGGCAAAAATTGTATCCTTTACATCTTCAGGTCTGACACCAAGAATAATTTTTTTCCTGCTGTATTCAGAAAGAAAGGAAAAAGCAGCCCTTTCCAACGGAAGGATAAAACCCTGCCCTTTTTCTTTCAAAATGATGCTCGCATCCTTTTCCTCCACATTTACTTCTATAAAATTCATAGGAGGAGAGCCAATAAAACCTGCAACAAATTTTGTTAAAGGTCTTTCATAAATTTTTATGGGGTCATCTATCTGCTGGATAAAGCCATCCTTCATCACAACAATTTTATCTCCCATTGTCATTGCTTCAACCTGATCGTGCGTGACATAAATGGAGGTAATTTGAAGTTTGGCGTGAAGTTTTTTTATTTCCAGTCTCATCTGAACCCTTAATTTTGCATCAAGATTGCTCAATGGTTCATCAAACAAAAATACTTTTGGCTTTCTTACAATTGCCCTTCCCAGAGCAACCCTCTGCCTCTGACCACCTGAAAGTGCTTTGGGTCTTCTATCCAGAAGATGTTCTATTTCAAGAATTCTTGCTGCCTCTTTAACCCTTTTTTCAATTTCCTCCTTTGGATACTTTCTCAGTTTAAGTCCAAATGCAAGATTTTCCTTTACCTTCATATGTGGATAAAGAGCATAATTTTGAAAAACCATTGCAATATCTCTATCCTTGGCAGGAATGTCATTTACAACCTCGCCTCCTATGCGAAGTTCACCTGAGGTTATTTCCTCAAGACCTGCAATAACCCGCAGTGTTGTTGACTTCCCACATCCAGAAGGACCCACAAGCACACAGAACTCTTTGTCTTTGATTTCAAGGTTTATATCCTTACAGCCAATAACATTTCCCGGGTAAATTTTTGAAACATTTTTCAGGGCAACTTCTGCCATCTTAGACCCTCCTTATTGCTTTTAACATTTACAACAGAGTTAACACCTCCGTAACCATCATCAGCAGTATTTGGATTATTCGGGTCAGGAACCCAGTTGCCGTCTACAACAAACTTGTACTGATATGTCCCGGATGAAAGGGGGAGAACAATCGTCCAGATGCCATTTTTATTCTTTTTAAGCGGGCTTGCATTTGTATTCCAGTTATTGAAGCTTCCTGCAATCACAACACTTGCCGCATCTGGAGCATTGTAACTGAAAAGAATTCCCCCTTCAACCTTTTTTGGTGCAGTTGCCTGTTTAAGAGAACTTCCTGCTTTTGCTGCTTTTCCAGACGTAACAACCACAACAGAATTCACCCCACCAAATCCGTCATCTGCTGTGTTGGGATTGTTTGGGTCAGGAACCCAGTTGCCGTCTACAACAAACTTATACTGATATGTCCCTGGCGACAAACTCAATTTTGTCTCCCATACTCCTGGTTTTACCTGCCTTAAAGGATTTGCATTTGTGCTCCAGTTGTTGAAGCTTCCTGCAACAAAAACACTTCCTGCATTTCCCAGATAGACAAACTTCACCCCATCTTTAAGAATCTGCGTTGCTTTCTGTCCTGATGGTGCGACCGAACCTTTTGGAAGCGGAGCACATCCAACAGCAATTACAAAAATCAAGAAAAAAATCTTCTTCATAAACCCTCCTTCATTTTACAATCAAAAGCGAATTTATATTTCCCCTGCCATCATCAACAGTCAGGGGATTATGGGGGTCTAAAATCCAGGTATAATTGTCAAGCACAAATTTGTATTGATACCTTCCGGACGGTATTTCAACTGATGCCTGCCATATACCTTTTTCATTTTTTTCCATTTTTATTGCCCGCGGGCTTCCTGCTCCATATTCCCATCCGTTAAATTCACCTGCAATATAAACACTTTTTGCAGAAGGAGCATCCAATTGAAAAAAAACTTTTCCATTTTTTTCAAAAGGAGGAGGAATTCTCTCCTGAACCCACGCAAGTGTGCAACCCCCTAAAAAAGGCAGTGTAATTAAACTCAAAATTTTAACAAAACTCTTAACCACAACTTTTCCTGATTTTTCAAATCCTTTTCAGCAAAAAGCACATCGCTGTAATTATACAAAAATTCTTCCCGCCTGTCACCCTCATTGAAAGCAAGAAAATCGCAAGGGTCAAGACCTGTGCCTGCTTTAATTTCAAGAAGTTTTGTCTTTATTCCAATTGCACCAGAAAAGGTGAAAAATTTTTCATTCTGCCATTTAAAAAACCTTGGCGAAAATTCAAACAAAAAGAACGAAATGTAATTTTTTGATATCAAAAGAACTTCGGAAAGTTTTTCATCAGGACAGAATTTTCCCTTTATTTTGTTCTGGGAAAATTCTGTATTAATTCCAAAATCAAGAAAAAACTCCTGCCATTTCCAGTAAATCTTATTAAGTTCTCCCCAGTAATTTATTCTGTAAGGGTCAAAATTTTCATCAACATCCCAGTTTGAAAATTCTTTGTGCTTTCTTGAAACGAATCCAATCCCACCATAACCTTTTTTAAAATCATGTCTTGCCTTTATCTCATATTGAGCTATAAAAGGGGAAAAATTCCAGAATTGAGAAAATTTTCCTTTTTCAAAAAAACATCTTCCTTCAATCTCAACTGGATTTTTGAATTTGAAACCAAACAAAAATTTTCTTGCCTTATAAAAGTTCCACTTCTTTGAAATTGGAGTATCTGCGCTCTTTTCTTCATTCCATCTTTCTGCTTCCAGAGAAGTTCTTGAAAGGCAACTTTGAGCAAAAATATCCAAAAATTTTCCAGTACTTCTGAAATCAATTTCTGAACAGCTTTTTTTTACAAAACCCTTATACCATCTCGGACTGCTCTCATCCCCCTGCCATGTCAGAGGTTCTTCAGGATCCGCAAACCAGTTGGAATCATTTGCATACGGGAACTTTATTCCTCTGTTTTCAAAGAAACTCGCTCCAAAAAAACCTCCTCTAATCTGGGTAAAGACAACATCTTCTTCTGAATAAATATCATCGGCAAAAAGAAAATCAATATTTTGCAAGTTTATATGCACGCCCTGAAAGTCCGTCCCAAAATTTTCATATTCATTCTTTTCATCATAAAAAAGAATTTTTCTGTTTTTTAAAGGCACCGAAGAGTTTTTTAAAATTCTTAAAGGGTCTTGGGACTGGAAAACTTTTCTGTTGTAAAATGGTTTTATTAAAAATTTTCCTGTTCGCAGGGAAAACTCTCCCCTTTCAAAATAAAAATCCCAGTTTTCATCTTCTCCTCTTGCATACAGATTAAAAAATCCCCTTACATTTTTGTTCAAGGTGATTGAACCCATAAGGGAGTAGTTGCTTGAAATAGATGAACTTGTAAGATTCAAAACAAAAAATCCATTCCAGAAGATATGTGGGGACCAGGAAAAATTTGAAGTTTTAATGGTTTTGCCTGTATATGCATCAAACAAAAAATTTCCACCTGAAAGCCATTCGCCATCTATGACATATTTGTATTCATAAATTCCTGGCTCAAGGTCAAGTTTTATTCTGAAAAAACCATCTGCACTTTTTTGCATTTCATCTTTCTCTGGATCCCAGTTATTAAACTCTCCTGCTATGTTTACCTTTTGAGCACTGGGGGCGTAATATTCAAATTTAAATTCTTTTGCAAAAAGAATTACAGAAAAAATTACCCATAAAAATAAAAATTTATAAATTGCCCTCATTTTCTCCCGAACCTGAAGGGATTTACCAAAATCTTTCCATTTTGCGAGCAGTTTCTGGCAGGCAGGGCTCTGCATATCGCTTCACGATATTGCAAATTCCAAATTGTAAATTTCAAATTTTTCATTTTTAATTTGTCATTCTTTCCTCTTTCCTCTATCCACTTTCCACTTTTTTTCTTATCACCTTTTTCCTAAAAACTCATCTTCATTATAAATTTTGCCACTTTTGAAAATTCCAGCGAGGTGTTGTTTGAAAATGTTGTGGATGAATACAAAGAATCTGTGGGCCAAGATTCACCAAGTTCAAAGAAAATTTCAAAATCATATCCAATAAAATACCTCAACTGGAAAAAACCGCTGTGCCAGAAAATATCTTCTGTAAAACCTTTGGCAAATCTATAATAAAACTGAAATCTATCGCCAAAATTTAATTTCTGCTCAATGCCAATAATATACTTCTGCCCGGGATACGTCTTTTTCCCATAATCAGCAATTTTAAAAATAAGCCCGATTAACTTCCGCGGGGATTCTGCCTGAATTTTTAACATGAGATTTTGCTTTTTTTGGTTTTTAAGTTTGTTTTGGGTTCTTTCATAACCAAGACGAAAATTTATTCCCATCAGAAGACGGGCATAAATCTGTGTGAAGTCCCAGAAAATCCGATTTGTTGTGGTTGAATAATTTACAATGTATGACTCTCTTAAATCTGTATTTGCCTCAACGCTTTCAACATCTGTTTTATATGTGGAAACTTTGTAAATAATATCTATTGCCTTTCTGGGAATTAAAAACCTCATCTCACTCCAGATTCCTTTTCTGCCAAATTCTGAATTTCCATCCCATCCGTTAAATTTTCTTGAAGAATCAACAAAAAATTCTCTGCCGTAATTAAAACCTGAAATTGTAAACCAGAAAGGACCCAGAATAAAATCCCTTAACTCAACCTGCCATGCTTTGTTTGATTTTAAGTCAAGTTCATTCAGGGTTGTTTTTGCAAACTCACCGACAAGAGAAAATCCTGGAAAGTCAAATTTCATATCAAAAGAGTTTACAAGATTTGTTCTTGTAATTTTTTCAAGAAATGTCTTTGTAGAGCCCTGATATGAAAATTTCTCATACTCCATTTTTCTTTCAATAAAATTTATACCGGTTTTAAAAACTGGAGTGTAATATTCAATTCTTCCTATCCGGGAACGCCCATCTACATCAAAATAATTCCCATACCACTCGCAATCCTTCTGGATTTTATCCTTTGAAAAGATAAAAGTTCCTCTTAAATTTCCAATATTCCAGAAATCAAATCTTATTGCTTCTGGATTTTTCTGCACCTTTCCTGTTTCCACAAGATATAAAAGGGGTGATGAAATCCAGTGTCTCTCTTCTTCAAACAATACAAAAGTCTTAAATTTTTTAAAAAAAGTTTTTTCTGCAAATGCTCTGTCAAATTTAACTTTTGCATTATTCTCCCATGTGGATGCAGAACCCTGAATATAAATCCCGGAATAAGGAAGTGGGTCAAGCCATGTTTTAAGTTGAAGATAGTGTTTGGGCTGGGTGAGGTTCATTTTAAATTCTCCTTCCTGCCATGCTTCATAATAACCCTCATAATATCCACCAATCCAGTAAGCAGAAGCAGAAACTAAAAAACAGCAAATAGTAAACAGAAATCTCAGTTTAGTGAATAGCAATCTGTGAGTAGTAAGTAGTAAGCAGTGAATAGGAAATAACAAACAGCGAATAGAAAATAGAAAATAAAAAATAAAAAATAGAAATTTGTTCGCTATGCTCACGAAATTGATTGAAATGTGTTCGCTGCGCTCACGAAATTTGTTGAAATTTCCGTGCCAGAGGCACATATTTCTATAAATTACAAGCACCAAATTACAAGCACCAAACAAATTCAAAATCCTAAATCCCAATAACCTAAACTGTTTGGAATTTAGAACATTGGTATTTTGATATTGTTTGGAACCACCGCCCTTTTTCAAAAGGGCGGG